>NZ_NCVG01000008.1:0-534 GCF_002096835.1 Streptococcus mitis
CTCTTGATTGATTGGTTTTTTCACTTTCTTATAGTGATGTAGGGTATTTCCTTTAGCATCCGTTGTTGAATGACTAAATTCGTATCCTTCCAACTCTATTGGATTGTGTTTTCCTTCTTTATATGAAGTAATTCGGTTACCATTTTCATCAAGATATTCCGTTACAATCTGAACAGTTGAATCGCCATTTTGAGAAATCACTCCTCCACCATTTTGTGATTTAGGTGTTACTGTTACAGGAACTTCCACTGTAATAATACGACCATCAGGTAATTTAACTTTTACCTTAACAACTGGTTTTGCTCCAGGTGTTTCAGTTGTTGGAATTTCTCCGACTTCAACAATTTCCCATCCTTCTGGTAAACCTACTTTCTTAATAACATCCTCTTTCGTAATTGGTGTTCCAACTTCCACTACAATAGGAGTTACTTTCGGTGTTACGATGATTGGTACTTCTACTTCAACAATTTCTCCAGTTGGAACTTTAATCTTCACTTTAACGCTTGGTTTCACTCCAGCAGGAATTGTTGTTGG
>NZ_NCVG01000015.1:0-67866 GCF_002096835.1 Streptococcus mitis
CCAGTTAATGTAACTCCAGTTAAGGAAATTGAAACGCCAGTAACGAATACTCCGTTAACGCCAGAGGATTACACCAAAGGAATTAAAATTCCAGAGGGTGGCAAGGTCACAAATGTTGAAAACATTCCAGACTTGACAACTCCAGGTAAGAAGGATCCAGTTAAAGTAACGGTTGAATTACCAAATGGAAAAACAATTACTGTTGACGTTCCAGTTAATGTAACGCCAGTTAAGGAAATTGAAACGCCAGTAACGAATACTCCGTTAACGCCAGAGGACTACACTAAAGGCATCAAGATTCCAGAAGGTGGCAAGGTCACAAATGTTGAAAACATTCCAGACTTGACAACTCCAGGTAAGAAGGATCCAGTTAAAGTAACGGTTGAATTACCAAATGGAAAAGTGATTACAGTAGAAGTCCCAGTGAATGTAACACCTGTTAAAGAGATTGAGACACCAGTCACATCTACCCCATTAACACCAGAGGATTACACTAAAGGCATCAAGATTCCAGAAGGTGGCAAGGTCACAAATGTTGAAAACATTCCAGACTTAACAACGCCAGGTAAGAAAGATCCAGTTAAAGTCACTGTAGAATTACCAAATGGAAAAGTGATTACAGTAGAAGTCCCAGTTAATGTAACACCTGTTAAAGAGATTGAGACACCAGTCACATCTACCCCATTAACACCGGAGGATTACACTAAAGGCATCAAGATTCCAGAAGGTGGCAAGGTCACAAATGTTGAAAACATTCCAGACTTGACAACGCCAGGTAAGAAAGATCCAGTTAAAGTAACGATTACCTTACCAAATGGAAAAGTAGTTACGGTAGAAGTACCAGTGAATGTAACACCAATTACACCAATTGAAACACCAATAACAAAAGAAAAACTGACTCCAGAGGATGTCCTAAAACAAATTAAGATACCAGAAGGAGCAACAGTTAAAGTAGGAGATCTCCCAGATTTAACAACACCAGGTAAGAAAGATCCAGTGAAAGTAACAATTACATTACCAAATGGAAAAATTGTTACGGTAGAAGTACCGGTGAATGTAACACCTATTGAGGATATTGTTAAAAAACAAGGGGATCCAATTACTGCTGAGGATGTTGAAAAACACATTCCAAAAGGAGTAAAAGTTATCTCGATTGGAGATAAACCAACAACTGATATACCAGGTGAAAGACCAAGTATTCCAGTTGTGATTGAATTACCAAATGGAATTCGAGTAACTATGGATATACCAGTAATCGTAACACCGAAAGTAACACCGGTAGTAGTTCCTGTAGGAACACCAGTTACACCAGAAGATGTTAAGAAACATATCGAATTACCAAAAGGATGGACTGTAACAAAAGTCGGAGAAATTCCAACAACTACAACTCCAGGAACAAAACCAGTTGTTCCAGTGGAAATTGAATTACCAGATGGACGTAAGATTACAGTTGATGTACCAGTCATCGTAACGCCAACTGTTAGACAAATAGTTGTACCACAAGGAACACCGATTACACCAGATGATGTAAAAGGTCATATTGACTTACCAAAAGAACCAGGATGGGAAATTGTAGAAGTAGGAGAAATTCCAACAACAATTCCAGCTGGAGTAAAACCAAGCGTTAAAGTGAAAATCAAAGTTCCAACTGGTGAGATTATTGAAGTAGATGTGCCTGTAATCGTAACACCGAAAGTAACACCTATTGTAGTGGAAGTTGGAACTCCTATTACAGAAGATGATGTTAAGAAGAAAGTCGATTTACCAGAAGGATGGGAAATTGTTGAAGTAGGAAAAATCCCAACAACTGAAACACCTGGAGCAAAACCAGTGGTTAAAGTGAAAGTAAAATTACCGGATGGTCGTATTATTACAGTAGAAGTACCAGTAACGGTAACACCTAAATCACAAAATGGTGGAGGAGCAATTGATCAAAATGGAGATTCAACACAAGTGATTGTAACGGAATACCTAGATGAAAATGGAAACCGTATTACTTCAGATAAAGAAGGAAAACACAATCCAATAGAGTTGGAAGGATATGAATTTAGTCATTCAACAACGGATGCTAAAGGAAATACCCTACATCACTATAAGAAAGTGACAAACCCAATCAATCAAGAGCAACCAAGCTCTCCAGAGACTCCTACAAGTCCAGAAAAACCAGTAGCTACTCCAGTTCAGACAAGTTCTACAGATTCTAAACCAGTAGCTGTTGAAACAGCCGAAGCCAATGACAAGAAGGAATTACCAAATACTGGTACAGAAGATAAGGCTGGTCTAGCTAGTCTTGGACTTCTTGGAGCCCTAAGTGGATTTGGACTTCTTGCTCGCAAGAAAAAAGAAGACTAAAAACTCATAGTTTTTGAGAAGATGATTCGTCATCTTCTTTTTTTATTTTGGTCTTTTTACTTGCGTAAAAAATTGTTTTTTAGTATAATAGTTTATTGTGAGCGAACCTCACTTACCCCTTGCAAAGTCTTGGGGTCATTAGACCAAAAGGAGGAACATATCAATGGCTAAATACGAAATTCTTTATATCATTCGTCCAAACATTGAAGAAGAAGCTAAAAACGCTTTGGTAGCACGTTTTGACTCTATTTTGACTGACAACGGTGCAACTGTTGTTGAATCAAAAACTTGGGAAAAACGTCGTCTTGCATACGAAATCCAAGATTTCCGTGAAGGACTTTACCACATCGTTAACGTTGAAGCAAACGACGATGCAGCTCTTAAAGAGTTTGACCGTCTTTCAAAAATCAACGCTGACATTCTTCGTCACATGATCGTCAAAACTGACGCGTAAGAAGGTAAACTATGATTAACAATGTTGTACTTGTAGGGCGTATGACACGTGACGCTGAGTTGCGTTATACCCCATCAAATGTAGCAGTTGCGACTTTTACTCTTGCAGTAAACCGTACATTTAAGAGTCAAAATGGCGAACGTGAGGCTGATTTTATCAATGTCGTTATGTGGCGCCAACAGGCTGAAAACCTTGCTAACTGGGCTAAAAAAGGCTCACTTATCGGGGTGACAGGTCGTATCCAGACTCGTAGTTACGATAATCAGCAAGGACAACGTGTCTACGTGACAGAGGTCGTGGCTGAGAATTTCCAAATGTTGGAAAGCCGTAGTGTGCGTGAGGGTCACACAGGTGGAGCTTACTCTGCACCAACTGCAAACTATTCAGCACCTACAAATTCAGTACCAGACTTTTCACGTGATGAAAATCCATTTGGAGCAACAAATCCATTGGATATTTCAGATGATGATTTACCATTCTAATGGACAACTAAAATTATAAAGGAGAAAAAACATGGCTCAACAACGTCGTGGCGGATTCAAACGCCGTAAAAAAGTTGATTACATCGCAGCAAACAAAATTGAATATGTTGATTACAAAGATACTGAGCTTCTTAGCCGTTTCGTTTCAGAACGTGGGAAAATCCTTCCTCGTCGTGTAACAGGAACTTCAGCTAAAAACCAACGTAAAGTAACAACAGCTATCAAACGCGCTCGCGTAATGGCTTTGATGCCTTTCGTAAACGAAGATTAAAAAAAAGACCCCGACGGGTCTTTTTTTCAGGTCCGGGCGGACCTCTTTTTCATGAGCTTTAAAACAAGAAAGCGAATTAAGACCCGGTTGGGTCTTTTTTTCACGAGATAGTTTTTTTCTGACCTTGGCGTGCTATAATGGTAATAGAAAGAGTAAAGGTGGGTAAGTCAAAGATGAATTGTACGATTAGAAATATGATTAAGTCTGATATTGAATCCTTATCTCATGGATTTATGAATCAAGGTTGGCCTGGTAGAGAGGAAATTTTGGCTAGATATTTTCTGGAACAGGAAAGTGGGGAGAGAGAAGTCTTAGTTGCAGAGATTGATGGTGCTGTAGCGGGCTACGTTACCATTTTGCCCTCTGCTAAACATGGTCCTTTTGCAGAAGTCTATCCAGAATTATCAGATTTTAATGTGTTTGAGCCTTTTCGAAATCAAGGGATTGGGAATCAACTGCTAGAAGAAGCAGAAAAACGAGTCAAGTTTGTTTCGAGTAAGGTCACTCTTGGTGTGGGTTTGCACTTAGGCTATGGCCCTGCCCAGAGATTGTATATCAGACGGGGCTACATTCCAGATGGGACAGGTGTCTGGTATCGAAATCAACCCTTGGAAATGAATGCAACTAGCCAAAATAATGATGATTTGGTTTTGTATCTAGTAAAGGAATTCGGATAAGAGACAAGGATTTTATTGGGAATATGGGATTTAGCTACTTTATGGTATAATGGAAAGAGTTAGATTGAAAGAGGTAGTGAGATGGATGCGAAATTAAGATACAAGGCAAAGAAAATCAAGATTGTCTTTTTTGATATTGATGATACCTTGCGAAATTCCAAGACTGGTTTTATTCCGTCTTCAATCCCAACTGTTTTTAAGCAATTACGTGAGAAAGGAATTTTGACGGGTATTGCTTCTGGACGGGGGATTTTTGGTGTTGTACCAGAGATTCGTGAACTCAAGCCTGACTTTTTTGTGACCTTAAATGGGGCTTATATCGAAGATAAAAAAGGTCAGGTTATTTATCAACATCAGATTGAGAAGTCAGATGTTGAGGAGTATATCACTTGGGCTAGACAAGAAGGAATTGAGTATGGCTTGGTTGGGAGTCATGATGCCAAGTTGTCGACTCGCACCGATATGATGAGTGAGGCTATTAATCCAATTTATCCCGACTTAGATGTAGATCCAGATTTCCATGAAAAAGAAGATATCTATCAGATGTGGACTTTTGAAGATAAAGGAGATGACTTGCGTTTGCCTGATAGTCTCTCAGACAAACTTCGCATGGTTCGTTGGCATGAGCATTCGTCTGACATTGTGCCGATTTCAGGCTCTAAGGCGACAGGTGTGGAACAGGTTGTGGAACATCTAGGCTTGAAACCAGAGAACGTCATGGTCTTTGGAGATGGACTCAACGACTTGGAACTCTTTGATTACGCTGGAATCAGCGTCGCAATGGGAATTTCTCATAAAAAAATCAAAGAAAAAGCAGATTATATAACAAAAACACTAGAAGAAGATGGCATTTTTGATGCCTTAGAAGGATTTGGTATGGTAGAAAAAGAATTGCATTTTCCACAAGTAGACATTGAAACAGTAGAAGGGCCTCTTGCGACTATTAAGACCAATCACGGAGACTTGCGTATCAAGCTCTTCCCAGAGCATGCTCCTAAAACAGTGGCTAACTTTGTAGCTCTTTCAAAAGATGCCTACTATGATGGTGTCATTTTCCACCGTATTATCAAGGACTTTATGATTCAAGGTGGAGACCCAACTGGAACTGGTATGGGTGGCGAGTCAATCTACGGCGAATCTTTTGAGGACGAGTTCTCAGAAGAACTTTACAACATTCGTGGTGCCCTTTCTATGGCAAATGCTGGTCCAAATACTAACGGTAGCCAGTTCTTTATTGTACAGAATCAACACTTGCCTTATTCTAAAAAAGAAATTGCTCGTGGTGGTTGGCCAGAACCGATTGCGGAAATTTATGCGGAACAAGGTGGAACTCCTCACCTAGACCGCCGTCACACGGTTTTTGGTCAGCTAGCTGATGAAGCATCTTACGCTGTCTTGGATGCCATTGCTGCTGTTGAGACAGGGGCTATGGACAAGCCAGTTGAAGATGTCGTGATTGAAACAATTGAAATCGAGGACTAAGATGAAAATCGGTGATAAGCTAAAGGGGCGTATTACAGGGATTCAGCCCTACGGTGCCTTTGTTGAATTAGAAACGGGTGATACGGGGCTGATTCACATTTCAGAGATTCGGACAGGATTTATTGAAAATATTCATGAAGCTTTGAAAGTCGATGAAGAGGTTCAAGTTCAGGTAGTTGATTTAGATGAATTTACAGGGAAAGCCAGTCTTTCGATCCGCACTTTGGAGGAAGAAAAGCACCAGTTTCCTAGACGGAGACGCTTTTCAAGCGACCGCTTTAACTACGGATTTGCGCCTCTCAAAAGAATGATGCCAATTTGGACCAAGGAAGCCCTTCAACATTTGAAGAAGCAGAAGAATTAGTTAGAAATCTATATTCTTTGTAATGTTAATATAAATTTGCTATAATAGGACCATGGAAGAAGAACAATTATTAAAATTAGGAGAGCGAATTAACCAGCTCTTTTCGACAGATATTAAAATCATTCAAAATAGAGAGGTTTTTAGCTATTCTGTGGATAGTGTTCTCTTGTCACGCTTTCCACGTTTTCCTAAGAAGGGTTTGATTGTGGATTTCTGTGCTGGGAATGGAGCAGTAGGGCTTTTTGCTAGTACTCGCACTCAAGCACAGATTTTGGCTGTTGAGATTCAGGAGCGTTTGGCAGATATGGCTGAGCGCTCTGTCCGTTTGAATGGATTAGAGGAGCAAATGCAGGTCATCTGCGATGATTTGAAAAATATGCCTGCTTACATTCAGGGAAGTAAGGTGGATATGATTTTGTGTAATCCGCCCTATTTCAAGGTGGATCCTCATTCCAATTTGAACGAGAGCGAACATTACCTCTTGGCGCGCCATGAAATTACGACCAATCTGGAGGAAATCTGCCGTAGTGCCCAAAGTATTCTCAAGTCTAATGGGCGTTTGGCCATGGTTCATCGTCCTGATCGCCTCTTGGATATCTTGGACATGTTGCAACGGCATAATCTAGCCCCTAAGCGCCTGCAGTTTGTTTATCCAAAGCGGGAAAAGGAAGCCAATATGCTCTTGATTGAAGCTATCAAGGATGGCTCGACAAGTGGTTTTAAGGTTTTACCACCTCTCATTGTTCACAATGATGATGGTTCCTATACGCCCGAACTCGAAGAGATTTATTATGGATCATAAGGCTTATATGTATGTGCTGGAGTGCCGTGATGGTTCCTATTATACCGGTTATACGACTGATGTGAGAAGACGCCTTGCTGTCCACAATAGTGGGAAGGGAGCCAAATACACACGAGCACGCTTGCCAGTCAAACTTATCTATGTTCAAGGTTTTGCCAGTAAGGAAGAAGCCATGTCAGCAGAAGCCCTTCTCAAGCGTAAGAAGAGGCCACAGAAGGAAAGATTTTTATCTGAAAATCAAGATAGAAATTTACTCATACTCAATGAAAATCAAAGAGCAAACTAGGAAGCTAGCCGTAGTCAGTACTTGAGTACGGCAAGGCGAAGCTGACGTGGTTTGAAGAGATTTTCGAAGAGTATCAGTTATTTTGAAGAATTGTGAGGAGCCCTTTGACTCCTCTTACTTTTGTCAAAAAGCGAAAAAAATGCTACAATAAAGAGAATAAATAAAATGAGGTATTATCATGTCTAAGATTCTAGTATTTGGTCACCAAAATCCAGACTCAGATGCCATCGGGTCATCTGTAGCCTTTGCCTACCTTGCAAAAGAAGCATACGGTTTGGATACGGAAGCTGTTGCTCTTGGAACTCCAAATGAAGAAACAGCCTTTGTCTTGAACTATTTTGGTGTAGAAGCACCGCGTGTTATCACTTCTGCCAAAGCAGAAGGAGCAGAGCAAGTTATCCTGACTGACCACAATGAATTCCAACAATCTGTATCAGATATCGCTGAAGTAGAAGTTTATGGTGTTGTAGATCACCACCGTGTGGCTAACTTTGAAACTGCAAGCCCACTCTACATGCGTTTGGAGCCAGTTGGTTCAGCGTCTTCAATCGTTTACCGTATGTTCAAAGAACATGGTGTGGCTGTGCCTAAAGAGATTGCTGGTTTGATGCTTTCAGGTTTGATTTCAGATACCCTTCTTTTGAAATCACCAACAACACACCCAACAGATAAGGTTATTGCTCCTGAATTGGCTGAATTAGCTGGTGTCAACTTGGAAGAATATGGTTTAGCTATGTTGAAAGCTGGTACAAACTTGGCTAGCAAGTCTGCTGACGAATTGATTGACATCGATGCTAAAACTTTTGAATTGAACGGAAATAATGTCCGTGTTGCCCAAGTAAACACAGTGGACATCGCTGAAGTATTGGAACGCCAAGCAGAAATTGAAACTGCAATGCAAGCTGCCAACGAAGCAAACGGCTACTCTGACTTTGTCTTGATGATTACAGATATCGTCAACTCAAATTCAGAAATCTTGGCTCTTGGTGCCAATATGGGCAAGGTCGAAGCGGCTTTCAACTTCAAACTTGAAAACAACCACGCTTTCCTTGCTGGTGCCGTTTCACGTAAGAAACAAGTGGTACCTCAATTGACTGAAAGCTTTAATGCTTAAGATTTTGTTCATCAATTCAAATTAGGAAAGGCTAGTTTGAATTATATCGAAAGGAGTTTCGGCTCCTTTTTTTCTAGGAGTGAAGCATGTTAGAAAATGGCGATTTGATACTCAATGAAAATCAAAGAGCAAACTAGGAAGCTAGCCGCAAGCTGTACTTGAGTACGGTAAGGCGACGCTGACGTGGTTTGAATTTGATTTTCGAAGAGTATGATTTTTGTGAGAGATGAGTCAGATATAGGGCAGGCCATCCAGACTTCCACAGGCAACTATAACCATGTTGCCATTTATTTGGATGGGATGATTTACCACGCTAGTGGAGAATTTGGTGTGGTCTGTCAGGAACCGGCAGATTTCTTTGAATCCAATCATTTGTACGATATTTATATCTACCTAGAAATGGATATCCATTCGGTGAAGGAAAGAGCTTGTAAATATCTTGGAGCTCCCTACAATGCTTCTTTCTATCCAGATGGCGCTGGTTTCTACTGTTCCCAGTACATGGCAGAAATTCTCCCCATTTTTGAAACTATTCCCATGAAATTTGGAGATGGTGAGCAGGAGATTAGTGATTTTTGGAGGGAGTATTACAGAGAACTAGGTCTGCCTGTTCCTTTGAACCAGCCGGGGACCAATCCCAGTCAGTTGGCAGCATCGCCTCTGTTAGAATGTAAAGAAAGGAATCTTCATGATTCAGATTTTTAATCCATCTCGTTTGACGAGACAGCCATTTTTTAGAGAATTGATCCGCTATCTAGACCAGCATGATGATGTTATTTTGAGAGAAATTAAGGCTCAATTTCCAGATGTTGCAGTTGATAAACTCATGGAAGAGTATATAAAGGCAGGTTTGATTCTACGAGAAAATAAGCGTTATTACCTTAATCTTCCTATGCTGGAATCACTCGATAGTCTCGAACTGGATCAAGAGATTTTTGTCAGCGAAGATAGTCCGGCCTATCAAGCCTTGTTAGAGCAGAGTTTTGAGACAGAATTACGCAATCAAACCAATGCTGCTATTTTAGTTGAAAATACGGACTTTGCGAGATCAAAAATGACCCTGTCCAATTATTTCTACAAGGTCAAACATCAGTATCCTTTGACAGAAAAACAACAGGAACTTTATGCTATTTTGGGAGATGTTAATCCTGAGTATGCTCTCAAATATATGACGACTTTTTTGTTGAAATTTCTCAAAAAAGAGCAGCTTATGCAGAAACGCCGTGATATCTTTGTGGACAGTTTAGTTGTCCTAGGTTATATTGTCCAAAATGAAGATGGAAAGTATGAGTTGGCCGTCGATTTTGATAAGGAAAGATTAACTTTCTACTTGGCCTGATTTTTTTCTGAGCACATTGTTTGACTTTCCTTAGTATTCGGTATAAACTATATGTAACCGGTAACACATATCGGAATAAAATTAAAGGAGACAATCATATGTCACTTGAAAACAAATTGGAACAAGCAACAGGCGCTATCAAAGAAGGATTTGGTAAAGTTACTGGAGATGGCAAGACTGAAGCAGAAGGCGCTGTAGAAAAGACAGTTGCTAAGGCAAAAGAAGTAGTTGAAGATGCTAAAGGTGCTGTAGAAGGTGCCGTTGAAGGTTTGAAAAACGCTTTTAAATAAAGATAAAAAAATCAAGGGTTTCATTTCCCTTGATTTTTTACTATCTTATAAATAATTTTCTGCGACGGCTGCATCTCCTGGATAGGCTTCTTTCTTGCCTTGGACGATTTGGTAGCAATCGGCTCCCTTACCGGCGATAATAACTGCATCTAATTCGTGATTTGTGATAGCCATAGCTGCCTTGATGGCTTCTTGGCGATCCGCAATTTTTTCAACAGGATGATTGATGTAGCTACTAATTTCATCTGCAATGGCCATTGGGTCTTCGTAGTTGGGGTCATCAGCAGTCAGAAAGACTTGAATCTCAGGGTGTTGATTGAGGAGGAGGCCAAAGTCTTTACGACGACTCTCTCCCTTATTTCCTGTCGAACCTAAGACCAGAGCAATCTTTCCTGTTTGATGAGTCTCTACAACCTTGATTAGTTTTTTGAGACTGTCACCATTGTGGGCATAGTCGATGAAGACCTTGGCTCCATTTTTCTGAGTGAGGACTTCCATACGACCAGGAACGCGGGTTGCAGCGATACCTTTTTTGATGTCCTCAAGACTAGCTCCGAGACGGAGGCAAGCAAGTCCAGCAGCAACGGCATTTTCTTGATTGAAGTGGCCAATGAGTTGGATATCATAATCTCCAGCGAGTTTACCCGTAGCTGAAAAACTAAAGGCTTTGGAATTCTCGATTTGGTTGCTCGACTGACTACCGTAGAAATCATGGTCTAGATCTTCTACTTGTTCTTTCAAGACAGAAAAGTGATCCATGTCACTATTAATGATGACTGCTCGGCTATTTTCCATCAAGAGACGTTTGTGGTAGAAGTAGTCTTCAAAGCTAGGGTGTTCAATCGGGCCGATATGGTCGGGGCTGATATTGAGGAAAACTCCCACATCAAAGGTTAGACCATAGACACGTTTGACTAGATAGGCCTGACTGGATACTTCCATGATGAGGTGGGTACGGTCATTTTGCACAGCTTGATTCATCATGTCAAAGAGGTCGATGCTCTCAGGGGTTGTCAATGCAGACTTAAAGAAAGTCTTGCCATCTAGAGTTGTATTCATAGTCGAGAGCATAGCAGGTCGATGCCCTTGAGATAAGATGTTATAAGCGAAATAGGCTGCTGTTGTCTTACCCTTAGTACCAGTGAAGGCAAGGAGTTTGAGTTTTTCTTGTGGATTGTCATAAAATTCCATGGCAATCAAAGACATAGCTTTCTTGATATCACTGACGATGATAGCAGGAATACCAACCTCATAGTCTTTTTCAGCCACATACCAACCGAGGCCTTGAGAGATGGCAGAAATCAGAAATTCCTTCTTAAAGGCAGCACCTTTAACGAAAAAGAGGCTCTTCTCTTTGGCCTTGCGGCTATCATAGCAGATGGTGTCAAATACGACATGGCTGTAGTTGTAGTGATAATGTCCTTGGTCGATAATCTCACGGAAGAGACCATCTTTCTTTAAAATATCTAATACGGTTTCAATCTTAATCATACTTTCTATTGTAAACCGAAAGTCGTAAATTTACAAGTGACAAGGAAAAGTTTATAATGGAAGATGAGGAATTTTTCCTAGTTATTAAAATCAAATGAGGAATCTATGTCTAACGAAAACAATCACCAGCAGGCCCAGATGTTACGGGGGACTGCTTGGCTAACGGCTAGTAACTTTATCAGTCGTCTACTCGGTGCCATTTATATCATCCCTTGGTATATCTGGATGGGGTCTTATGCGGCTACAGCAAATGGTCTCTTTACCATGGGCTACAATATCTATGCCTGGTTCTTGCTGATTTCAACAGCAGGGATTCCAGTTGCAGTGGCTAAGCAAGTGGCCAAGTACAATACCATGCGAGAAGAGGAGCATAGCTTTGCCCTGATTCGGAGCTTTTTGGGCTTTATGACTGGACTAGGTCTGATTTTTGCTTTAGTCTTGTATGTCTTTGCTCCTTGGCTAGCAGATTTGTCGGGTGTAGGGAAAGACCTGATCCCAATCATGCAGAGCTTGGCTTGGGCGGTCTTGATTTTCCCATCTATGAGTGTTATTCGAGGCTTCTTCCAAGGGATGAATAACCTCAAACCTTATGCTATGAGCCAAATCGCTGAGCAGGTCATTCGTGTTATCTGGATGCTCTTAGCTACCTTCATGATTATGAAAATGGGTTCAGGAGATTATCTAGCAGCGGTTACCCAATCTACCTTTGCTGCCTTTGTCGGCATGGTAGCCAGTTTTGCAGTTTTGCTTTACTTCCTTGCCCAAGAAGGTTTACTAAAAAGAGTTCTTGAAACAGGAGATAAGATTAACAGCAAGCGTCTTTTGGTCGATACCATTAAGGAAGCCATTCCTTTTATCCTGACGGGTTCTGCTATCCAGCTCTTCCAGATTCTGGACCAGATGACCTTTATCAATAGTATGAGCTGGTTTACCAATTATAGCAATGAAGACTTGGTTGTCATGTTTTCTTATTTCTCAGCCAATCCTAATAAAATTACTATGATTTTGATTTCTGTTGGGGTTTCAATTGGTAGTGTAGGCTTGCCACTCTTGACGGAAAACTATGTCAAGGGGGATTTGAGAGCAGCTTCTCGTCTCGTTCAGGACAGTATTACCATGCTTTTCTTATTCCTACTGCCAGCAACGGTTGGAGTGGTTATGGTAGGAGAACCTCTCTATACTGTCTTCTATGGCAAGCCAGATAGTTTGGCTATGGGCTTGTTTGTCTTTGCAGTTTTGCAGTCTACTATTTTAGGCTTGTACATGGTTTTGTCTCCAATGCTTCAAGCCATGTTCCGTAACCGCAAGGCCGTTCTCTATTTTATCTATGGTTCCATTGCCAAGCTGGTCTTACAACTGCCAACCATTGCTTTCTTTCACAGTTATGGACCTTTGATTTCTACAACCATCGGTCTTATTATTCCTAATGTTTTGATGTATCGGGACATTTGCAAGGTAACTGGTGTTAAGCGCAAGGTGATTTTGAAGCGAACCATTTTAATCAGTTTGTTAACTCTTTTCATGTTTCTAGTAGTAGGAATAATGCAGTGGATTTTAGGATTTATTTTCCAACCAAGTGGACGTTTGTGGAGCTTCCTTTATGTAGCTCTTGTTGGTGCCATGGGTGGAGGAGTATATGGAGCTATGAGTCTCCGTACTCGTTTATTGGATAAGGTAATTGGAAAAGCCCAAGCAGATCGCCTGCGAGCAAAATTAAAAATTTCTTAAAAAATAATTTATAAATAAAATGAATAAGTTGAGTTTTTTAAAAACCAAATCACTCTCTTATTCATTTTTTATTGTTAGAATTGGATATAAAATGTAAAAAAGAGAATAAATAACAAAAGTAATTGAATTTTATGTCAAAAAACACTTGACTAAAAAGTAGTTAGTTTGTATAATAAGACAAATATTTAAATCAGGAGGTTCTGGAGATGAAAAAGTCTAAAGCCAAGTATGCAGCACTTGCAGGTGTCGTGTTAAGTGCAGGTATTTTATTAAGCGCGTGTGGAAGTTCTAGCACAGGGTCAAAAACATATAACTATGTTTATACCAGTGATCCGTCTAGTTTGAATTATCTAGCAGAAAACCGTGCAACGACCAATGATATCGTGGTTAATTTGGTAGATGGGCTCATGGAAAATGACCAGTATGGAAACTATATTCCATCTTTGGCAGAGGATTGGAGTGTTTCTAAGGACGGTTTGACCTATACATACAAACTGCGGAAAGATGCGAAATGGTATACTGCAGATGGGGAAGAATATGCTCCTGTAACTGCCCAAGATTTTGTAACTGGTTTGAAATATGCGGCTGATAAAAAATCAGAAGCCTTGTACTTGGTGCAAGAATCCGTTGCTGGTTTGGATGATTACATTAACGGTAAAACAAGCGACTTTTCAACTGTCGGAGTCAAGGCTCTTGATGACCAAACTGTTCAATATACCTTGACACGACCAGAATCTTACTGGAACTCAAAAACAACCTCAACCATTCTCTTCCCAGTCAATGCGGATTTCTTGAAATCAAAAGGGGATGATTTTGGGAAGGTAGACCCATCTAGTATTTTGTACAATGGACCTTTCTTGATGAAATCCTTTGTTTCAAAATCTGTCATTGAATTCAAGAAAAATCCGAACTACTGGGATGCTAAAAATGTCTTTGTAGATGATGTGAAATTGGCCTATTATGATGGTAGTGACCAAGATGCACTGGCTCGTAACTTTGTAGAAGGTGCTTATAGCTATGCTCGTCTTTATCCAAATAGTTCAAGTTTTGAAGGAATTAAAGAAAAGAATAAGGACAATATCATCTATAGCTTGCAAGATGCTACTTCTTACTTCTTAAACTTTAACCTAGATAGAAAATCTTATAAATTCACTTCAAAAACAAGTGATGCTGAGAAGAAATCGACTCAAGAAGCGGTTCTTAACAAAAACTTCCGTCAAGCCATCAACTTTGCATATGATCGTACAGCTTACGGGGCTCAATCTCAAGGAGAAGATGGTGCAACTAAGATTTTGCGTAACTTGGTTGTTCCTCCAAACTTTGTAAGTATCAACGGAAAAGACTTTGGTGAAGTAGTAGCCTCTAAGATGGTCAATTATGGTAAGGAATGGCAAGGAATCAACTTTGCGGATGCCCAAGATCCATACTACAATGCTGAAAAAGCCAAGGCTAAATTTGCAGAGGCTAAGAAAGAACTCCAAGCTAAAGGAGTTCAATTCCCTATCCACTTGGACATGACAGTTGACCAAGCTGCTAAAAAGGGTGTCCAAGAGGCAAATTCTATGAAACAATCTATTGAAGCAGCCTTAGGTGCAGATAATGTTGTAATTGATATTCAACAACTCTCCACTGAAGACTATGATAGTACAAGCTATCTGGCTCAGACTGCTGCTCAGAAAGATTACGATCTATATAACGGTGGTTGGGGATCTGACTATCAAGATCCATCAACTTATCTTGATATTTTCAATGTGAAGAGCGGTGGAGTGTTGCAAAATCTGGGTATAGAGCCTGGTGAATCTAATGATAAGGCTAAGGCTGTTGGACTGGATATCTACACTCAAATGCTGGAAGAAGCCAATAAGGAGCAAGATCTTGCAAAACGCTATGAAAAGTATGCTGAGATCCAAGCATGGTTGGTAGATAGCGCTTTAGCGATTCCAAATATTTCTAAGGGGGGAACACCAGTATTGAGAAAAACAGTTCCTTTCTCAGAACCATATTCATTAGCTGGTAATAAAGGAATCGAATCCTATAAATACCTCAAAGTACAAGATAAAACAGTCACAAAAGATGAATATGAAAAAGCTAAAGAAAAATGGCTGAAAGAAAAAGAAGAATCCAATAAAAAAGCTCAAGAAGAATTGGCAAAACATGTCAAATAAGGATTTTTAAAGAAAACGATGGTTTCGAAAGAAGCTGTCGTTTTTTAATAGAATGGTAGCGAAGTTGGAAGAAAAGTGCTTACATTTTTTAATTGCTTTATTAAATTTATGTTATAATGAATATAAGAAACTACGTTCGAAAATTTACCCAATGTTGATTGAAGTATGCACATGCTAGTGTAATGTTATAGGAGGGATGTCATCTACTGGAAAAGTAAGATAAAATGCAACAAATGATAGGTTCTTCTTTATGTGAAGAGTTCTTATCTGGCTATGTAGTAATCGTTATGGAGGTAACATCATGGGTGCTATTATGGAGTTTGCAACAGAAAAACAGATTGAATCATTTCTTTCAACTTGCCACATTGAAGGGCAAAAGAATTTTCTGATGGCCTTCAAGAAAAAGACATGGCTGAAATCTTTTATTGATTTCTTCGTTATAGGAGGAAGTTACTATGTTCAGTCGAGTGTGAAGCCTAAGATTCTGGCATTCACACCTAAGGGGATCTATTTGATGGACATCAGTGATATAACTGAGAATCGTTTTAATCAAGTCCTTGAGATGCCTTGGAATCAAGTTAAAGATTTTACTTATAAGCCAGTCTTGAATGCAGTTAGGCTGAATTGGAACTATCAAAATGAAGCCTATATTTTTTCCGTGGATGTCGGTCAGATTAGTCAGCATGTGGGCCAGTATCAATTTAACAAAGAGCATTATGACTATTTAGCTCAACAGGATTTCTTTCGGTCCAAGTAAGCCCTAGCAAGGATTTTCACAAAAGAATCTGGAATATTTTCTGGATTCTTTTTAGCTTTACTCCATAAGTATATAGTTTGAAACTATAGCTAGCTCTTGAAAAGAAGAAAATGAGTTGATGAAAATAAGTGGTACAATAGTTACTATAGATTTGGAGGTATTGTATGAGCAAGGAATTACACATCAACACAATTTTGGCCCAGGCGGGTATCAAGTCAGACGAAGCGACAGGAGCTTTGGTGACACCGCTACATTTTTCAACGACCTATCAGCATCCAGAGTTTGGTAAATCTACTGGTTTTGACTATACACGCACTAAAAACCCAACTCGCAGTAAGGCTGAAGAAGTCTTGGCAGCCATTGAATCAGCAGACTATGCCCTAGCGACTAGCTCAGGGATGTCAGCTATTGTATTGGCCTTTAGCGTTTTCCCAGTAGGAAGTAAGGTTTTAGCAGTGCGTGACCTTTACGGAGGTTCTTTCCGCTGGTTCAACCAAGTGGAGCAGGAAGGTCGTTTCCATTTTACCTATGCCAATACAGAAGAAGAGTTGATTGCTGAGTTAGAAAAGGACGTGGATGTTCTCTATATCGAAACACCAACCAATCCTTTGATGTTGGAATTTGATATCGAAAAACTAGCAAAACTGGCTCATGCTAAAGGTGCCAAAGTGGTGGTGGACAATACCTTCTACAGCCCTATCTACCAACGTCCGATTGAAGATGGAGCAGATATCGTTCTCCATTCAGCAACCAAGTATCTAGCAGGTCACAATGATGTCTTGGCTGGAGTGGTTGTGACCAATAGTTTAGAACTATACGAGAAACTCTTTTACAATCTCAATACGACAGGGGCAGTCTTGTCTCCATTTGACAGTTATCAATTGATTCGTGGTCTCAAGACCTTATCTCTTCGTATGGAGCGCTCAACAGCCAATGCCCAAGAAGTGGTTGCCTTTTTGAAGGATTCTCCAGCAGTTAAGGAAGTTCTCTACACTGGTCGTGGAGGTATGATTTCCTTTAAAGTGGCGGATGAAACACGCATTCCACATATCTTGAATAGCCTCAAGGTTTTCTCTTTTGCCGAAAGTTTGGGTGGGGTAGAAAGTCTCATTACTTATCCAACGACGCAAACTCATGCTGATATTCCAGCAGAAGTGCGCCATTCTTATGGTTTGACAGATGACCTCTTGCGCTTGTCGATTGGGATTGAGGATGCTAGAGATTTGATTGCAGATTTGCGTCAAGCCTTGGAAGGATAAGACAAAGATGGGAAAATATGATTTTACAAGCCTGCCCAATCGTTTAGGGCACCATACCTATAAATGGAAAGAAGCAGAAACGGATAGTGAAGTCCTACCAGCTTGGATAGCGGATATGGACTTTGTAGTCTTGCCTGAAATCCGCCAAGCTGTGCAAACTTACGCTGATCAACTGGTTTATGGCTATACCTATGCCAGTGAAGAGTTAATTAAGGAAGTTCAAAAGTGGGAAGCCAAACAACACGGTTACCACTTTGACAAAGAGGCTCTTGTCTTTATCGAGGGTGTGGTACCAGCCATCTCAACAGCTATTCAATCCTTTACAAAAGAAGGCGAAGCGGTTTTGATTAACACACCTGTCTATCCACCCTTTGCACGCAGTATTAAGTTGAACAACCGTAGATTGATTACTAATTCTTTGGTGGAAAAGGATGGTCTGTTTGAGATTGACTTTGATCAACTTGAGAAGGATTTGGTGGAAGAAGAGGTCAAACTCTATATTCTTTGCAATCCTCACAATCCTGGTGGACGTGTTTGGGAAAAGGAAGTGTTGGAGAAGATTGGCCAACTCTGCCAAAAACACGGTGTTTTCTTGGTTTCGGATGAGATTCACCAAGATTTGGCCCTCTTTGGTCACAAGCATCATTCCTTCAATACCATTAATCCTGCCTTCAAAGATTTTGCGATTGTCTTGAGCAGTGCCACTAAAACCTTTAACATTGCTGGGACAAAAAATTCCTATGCAGTTATTGAAAATCCTAAGTTGAGACTGGCTTACCAGAAACGCCAGTTGGCCAATAATCAACATGAAATTTCAGGTTTGGGTTATTTGGCGACAGAAGCTGCCTATCGCTATGGGAAGGATTGGTTAGAGGAACTCAAGCAAGTCTTTGAAGACCACATCAATTATGTGGTAGATCTATTTGGAAAAGAGACTAAAATCAAGGTTATGAAACCGCAAGGAACCTACTTGATTTGGCTTGATTTTTCAGCCTATGACCTGACTGATGAAAAATTACAAGAGCTTTTGAGAAATGAAGCTAAGGTTATCCTTAACCGTGGTTTGGATTTTGGAGAGGAAGGAAGTCTCCATGCTCGCCTCAATGTAGCCATGCCTAAATCTCTGTTGCAAGAAGTGTGTCAGCGAATTGTGACGACTTTTGCTAAACTTTAAAAATCCAGCCTTCTAGGAGAAAAGTATCCTTAGAAGGCTATTTTCATAGGGGAAAATATGGTATAATAAAAAGATAAGGTAAAGGTAAAAATATGGCTAAATTGATTCCGGGGAAAGTCCGTATCGAAGGCGTTGCCCTTTATGAAACTGGTAAGGTTGATATCATCAAGGAAAAGAACAATCGACTCTATGCTCGCGTTGCAGAAGAAGAACTGCGCTATAGTTTAGAGGATGATTTGGTTTTTTGTGCCTGCGATTTTTTCCAAAAGAGGGGCTACTGTGTGCATTTGGCTGCGCTAGAGCATTTTTTGAAAAATGATGAGCGTGGTCAGGAAATCTTGCAGGGTCTGGAAGAAGGTCATGAAGAAAAAGAGGCCGTTGAAACCAAGGTGACCTTGGGCGGCAAATTTTTGGACCGAATCTTGTCTCCAAAAGCAGAACGTGCCTATGAATTATCGGCTGTGGGGCAAGTGGAAGCAGGAACTAATCATATCTTGTGGACCCTTAGAATCGGGCAAATCAATAGCCAAAAATACTATGTCATTCGGGACATTCCACTCTTTTTAAGGGTTGTCGAGCAGAGAAAACCTTATATGATTGGTAAAACTTATGAGGAGTCTCTGTCTTTGGAAGACTTTGATGAGGCAAGTCAAGAGCTTCTTACTTTCTTGCGGGGACTAGTGGAGGAAGGACTGACTCCAGACCTCTTTTTCCAAAATCAAGGCCGACACCTTTTTTTCCCTCTGACCTTTTTTGAGCAGGGTGTGAATTTACTGATGACCTTGCCTCATTTTCAATTTGACCATCAAGTGGATAGCTATCAGGTTCTACTTTTTCAGGATATGCATGCTGATGCCAATCTATTTTCCTTTACAGTAACAGAATACTCGGATTATTTTGAAATGGAAATCAGTGAGAGTCCAAGAGTTAATGTCTTTTATCAGGGAACTGTGCTTTTCCATAAAGGACAGGTTTATTTTCTAACAGACCAGCAGATGCGTCTTCTCAAGGAAATCAAAGCGCTACCTTTGGATCAACAAGGAAAGAAATACCTGCAATTTGATAGCAGTGACCGAGATAAGTTGGCTTCTTGTCTAACACTCTTTGACCAGATGGGGACCGTTTCAGCTCCTGAACGTTTACAAATTAAATCCTTTGCACCCTCTTTTTACTTTGACAGGGAAGAGGATAATCGGATTCGTTTAGAAATTCAGTTTGATTATGGAGATAAGCAGGTATCTAGCCGACAAGAGCTAGAAGAATTACCATTTTCGAGTGATGCTGACTTAGAAGAAAGAATCTTCCAAGTCTGTTTGACAGCTGGCTTTGAAGCAGATTTTCAATCTTGGCGTCAGGCCTTAAAAGCCGAGTCTGTCTATCATTTTTTCCATGAAATCATTCCAGTTTTTGAAAAATTTGGGAATGTTGACCTATCAGATAAGCTAGAAGAGCTTTATAGCCTAGCGAGTCCTCAAGTGCAGATTGCTTCCAAGGGAGGTCTCTTGGAAATCCAGTTCGATTTTCAAGATATCGCCCAAGAGGAAATTGACCAAGCCATGCAGGCCTTGGTTGCCAATCAAGATTTTTACATTGGTTCGTCTAATCAAGTCTACTTTTTTGATGAAGAAACCAAGAAAATTCGCCAAAATCTACAGGAACTGGGGCAGTTTGAATTAAAAGATGGTTCTTTGCAGGCTCGAAAATCTTTGGCCTACAGTTTAGCTCATCTTTTTGAAGGGCGTGACCGTGTTTCTTTTTCACAAGAATTTCAGAATCTGTCCCACGATTTGACACATCCAGAGGATTTTCCTCGACAGGCAACTCAGGTTAAGGCTGATTTACGAGATTATCAGGAAAAGGGAATCGGCTGGCTGCAGATGCTCCATCATTATGGTTTTGGTGGGATTTTAGCTGATGATATGGGATTGGGGAAAACCCTTCAGACCATTGCTTTTTTGACCAGTCAAGTGACAAAAGAAAGTCGGGTTTTGATTTTAGCTCCGTCAGGTTTAATCTACAACTGGGCAGATGAGTTTCAGAAATTTGCCCCACAGTTGGATGTGGCTGTTGTTCATGGTTTGAAAGCTAGTCGTGAAGAGATTCTTGCTGAGAGCCATCAAATCTATGTGACGAGTTATGCTACCTTCCGTCAGGACAGTGATCTTTATCAGGGGATAGCCTTTGACTTCCTTTTCTTAGATGAGGCTCAGGTCATGAAAAACGCCCAGACCAAGATTGCCCAGACCTTGAGACAATTTGTGGTGCCGTCAGTTTTTGCTTTGTCAGGAACTCCTATTGAAAACCATCTGGGTGAGTTGTGGTCTATTTTCCAAATCGTCATGCCAGGACTTTTGCCAAGCAAGAAAGAATTTATGAAATTACCAGCTGAGCGCGTTGCTCAGTTTATCAAACCTTTCGTGATGCGGCGCAAGAAAGAAGAAGTTCTGACTGAATTGCCAGACTTGATTGAAGTGGTTTATAAAAATGAACTGGAAGACCAGCAGAAGGCTATCTACCTAGCCCAGTTACAACAGATGCGGGACCGTCTGGCTCAAGTGTCAGACCAGGAATTCCAGCGAAGTCGGGTGGAGATCTTATCTGGTCTGATGCGCTTGCGTCAAATTTGTGACACTCCTGCCCTTTTTATGGAAGATTATCAGGGAGCCAGTGGCAAACTGGATAGTCTTCGAGATCTTCTGATCCAGGTGGCAGACGGTGGACACCGTGTCTTGATTTTCTCGCAGTTCAAGGGAATGTTGGAGAAAATTGAACAAGAACTGCCAGACTTGGGCATGACATCCTTTAAAATTACGGGTTCAACCCCAGCCAAGGAAAGACAAGACATGACCAAGGCCTTTAACCAAGGAGAAAGAGATGCCTTTCTGATTTCTCTTAAGGCTGGTGGTGTCGGTCTGAACCTGACAGGTGCCGATACAGTGATATTGGTTGACCTTTGGTGGAATCCTGCGGTGGAAGCGCAAGCTATTGGCCGTGCCCATCGGATGGGTCAGGAAGAAACGGTTGAGGTCTATCGCTTGGTGACCAAGGGAACCATTGAAGAAAAAATTCAAGAACTCCAAGAACAGAAGAAACATCTGGTGTCACAAGTATTGGACGGCACAGAGTCACGTGGCAGTCTGACCCTAGCAGAAATTAGAGAAATTTTGGGAATTTCTGAAGCCAGCACTTGAAAAATCAAGACAATACGCTATAATGAAGTGTTGAAAGGAAATAGAAAATGAGAGAAGAACGATTTCCATTGGTGTCAGATGATGAGGTCATGCTGACTGAGATGCCGGTTATGGACCTCTATGATGAGTCTGACTTTATCAGTAATATCAAGGGAGAATACCGTGATAAGAATTATCTGGAGTGGGCTCCTATTACTGAAGAAACACCAGTCAAACCGATTGAAAAGCCAGTAGAGAAACCTAAGAAGGCTGGTTTAGGAGTTAAAAAAGAAGGAAAGAGCTATGCGGAAGTGGCGCGTGAAGAAGCGCGTGCGGACTTGAAAAAGAAACGCTCAGCAAGCTATCTGACTAAGGATATTACTCCTACAAGACGCCATTCTCAGCCAAGTCTGGTTAGACAGGGCAATCAACCTACCGCGCCTTTCCAAAAGGAAAATCCTGGTGAATTTGTCAAATATAGTCAAAAATTGACCCAATCTCATTACATCTTGGCGGAAGAAGTGAACAATATTTCGACTCAAGCTGAGCCAAAAGAAACTTCAGGCCCAAAGAAAAACAATTATGATTTTCTGAAGAAGAGCCAAATCTACAATAAAAAGAATCAACAAAAAGAACAAGAACGTCAGGTTGCCCAAGAGTTGAATCTGACAAGAATTACGGAATAGGGGAGAAAACATGTCAAAGACATATCATTTTATCGGAATTAAGGGATCAGGGATGAGTGCCTTGGCCTTGATGTTGCACCAAATGGGGCATAAGGTACAGGGTTCAGATGTTGAGAAGTACTATTTTACCCAACGTGGTCTTGAGCAGGCAGGGATTACTATTCTTCCTTTTGATGAAAAGAATCTAGACGGTGATATGGAAATTATCGCTGGAAATGCCTTTCGTCCAGATAACAACGTCGAAATTGCTTATGCGGACCAAAATGGCATCAGCTACAAACGTTACCATGAGTTTCTAGGTAGCTTTATGCGCGACTTTGTCAGCATGGGAGTAGCTGGAGCGCATGGAAAAACGTCAACTACTGGGATGTTGTCTCATGTCTTGTCTCACATTACAGATACTAGCTTCTTGATTGGGGATGGGACAGGTCGTGGTTCAGCCAATGCTAAATATTTTGTCTTTGAATCTGACGAATATGAGCGTCACTTCATGCCTTACCATCCAGAATACTCTATTATCACCAACATTGACTTTGACCATCCAGACTATTTCACAAGTCTAGAGGATGTTTTCAATGCCTTTAATGACTATGCTAAACAAATTACCAAAGGTTTGTTTATCTACGGTGAAGATGCTGAATTGCGTAAGATTACGTCTGATGCACCAATTTATTATTATGGTTTTGAAGCAGAAGGCAATGACTTTGTAGCTAGCGATCTTCTTCGTTCAACAACTGGTTCAACCTTCACTGTTCACTTCCGTGGACAAGAATTGGGGCAATTCCACATTCCAACCTTTGGTCGTCACAATATCATGAATGCGACAGCCGTTATTGGTCTTCTTTACACAGCAGGATTTGATTTGAACTTGGTGCGTGAACACTTGAAAACATTTGCCGGTGTTAAGCGTCGTTTCACTGAGAAAATTGTTAATGACACAGTGATTATCGATGACTTTGCCCACCATCCAACAGAAATCATTGCGACCTTGGATGCGGCTCGTCAAAAATATCCAAGCAAAGAGATAGTAGCAATCTTCCAACCGCATACTTTTACAAGAACCATTGCCTTGTTGGACGAATTTGCCCACGCTTTGAACCAAGCGGATGCAGTTTACCTAGCGCAAATTTATGGATCTGCTCGTGAAGTAGACCACGGCGATGTTAAGGTAGAAGACCTAGCCAATAAAATCAACAAGAAACACCAAGTCATTACTGTTGAAAATGTTTCTCCACTCCTAGACCATGACAATGCTGTTTATGTCTTTATGGGAGCAGGGGACATCCAAACCTATGAATATTCATTTGAACGTCTCTTGTCTAATTTGACAAGCAATGTTCAATAGGCTATCCACATGGAAACTCCAATTAAGATCATTCGGGCAAATAAGTCTGATTTACCTGAGATAGAGGCACTGCAGACCTCATCTTTTCCAGCTGAAAAACAGCTGACTTCCCATATCTTAGAAGAAAGTATCCGTAAGTCTGCGGATACCTTTCTTCTAGCTAGGGATGAAAATCAGCTTCTGGGCTATGTTCTAGGTGGTCCTTACCCACACAATCCGAAATGTCTAGAAGTACATTCTTTAGTCATTGATACTGACCATCAGAGACAGGGCTTGGGCATGCTTCTTCTTGCGGCTTTAAAAGAGGTGGCTGTTGAGCAGGATTACAAAGCTATTCGTTTGAAGAGTCCTGATGAGCTACTTTCCTATTTTGAAATGAACGGTTTTATTGATGAAGAAGAAGGAACTGCGCTTTATGCAGCTAGTCAAGGTTTTAGTATGATTTGGTTTAATCCTTTTTATCTGGAGGCACAATGAAAATTAGGAAAGCAAGATTAGAAGATTTAGATCGTATCGTTGAGATTGAACTAGAAAATTTCTCACTTGAAGAAGCCATTACTCGCTCTGTTTTTGAGGCGCATTTGCGAGTAATTCAGACCTCTTTTCTGGTTGCAGAAAAAGAGGGTAAGATTATTGGTTATATAGAAGGGCCAGTTGGACCACACCGCCATCTGCAAGACCAGTCTTTTACAGAGGAGATAGAAGACCATAGTCATGAGCCTGGTGGTTATATCTCTGTGACCTGCCTGTCTATTGCCAAGGAAGCACAGAGACTAGGACTGGGTCAGAAATTGCTAACAGCTTTGAAAGAACTGGCTCTTGAACACGAAAGAGAAGGCATTAACCTAACCTGTCATGACTATCTCATCGCCTACTACGAAAAGCATGGATTTGTCAATGAAGGCTTGTCCCAGTCAACCTTTGCAGGAGAAACCTGGTATGATATGGTCTGGGAAGCTAAAAAATAAGCCAGAAAAGCATGCTAGGTTGCTTTTCTTTCGTTTTTAAGATATAATATTATGGATTGTCAACGAGGAGGATAAACTTTTGAGTGAAAAGTCAAGAGAAGACGAAAAATTAAGCTTTAAAGAGCAGATTTTACGTGATTTAGAACGAGTTAAAAAACATGAAGAAGATCAGGAAGAAGTTAATTTAGCTTCAATAAAACCTCAACTTTCTTCTAAAAATGATCAGTCAATAGAAGACTTGATGGAAGATTCTCTATCAGCTGTAGAGGATATTATGAGAAACGCTCCTACCGTGCCGACTCACCCCAGCCAAGATTTACCAGCTTCTCCAGCAGATGAGATAAAAAGAGAAACTCTTACTGTTCCAAGTCATCCCAGTCAAGATGTTCCTTCTTCTCCCGCGGAAGAGGCTGTAAGACAAGCTCCACTTGCTCCTAGTCACCCGAGTCAAGAAGGACCTTCTACTCCATCAGCGGAGGGAGTATCAAGACCAACTCCAGGACCTGTTAGTCCTAGAAACGTAGAGAAGGAATTTAATGAAATCCCAACAAGAGTAGCTGTTTCTTATAAGACTGAAGCTGAAAAAGAACCTCAGAAAGAAGTAGCAAAACCAGAACCAGTTACGGAAGCGGAAGCTGTTGACGTGATTTCTGAAACTCCACGTCGTAGTCGTCGTGAGACTGTTAAACCTGTTAAGAAGAAAAAATCACATTTGAAAGCTTTCTTCATTTCTCTATTGATTTTCCTTGCCTTGATTTCAGCAGGTGGTTACTTTGGTTACCAGTATGTTCAATCATCTTTATTACCAGTTGATGCAAATTCTAAGGAATATGTAACGGTTCAAATCCCAGAAGGATCCAATGTCCAAGAGATTGGATCAGCACTTGAACATTCTGGTGTGATTAAACACGGAGTGATTTTTGCTTTTTATGCTAAATATAAGAATTATTCAGATTTGAAGGCTGGATATTACAATTTGCAAAAGAGTATGAGTACAGAGGATATCATTAAGGAACTCCAAAAAGGTGGTACTCCTGAACCTCAAGAACCTTCACTTGCAGATTTGACTATTCCAGAGGGATATACAATTGAGCAAACTGCCCAAGCTGTAGGCCAATTACAAGGTGAATTTAAAGAACCTTTGACAGCGGATGCTTTCTTGGCTAAAGTTCAAGATGACAACTTTATCAGTCAAGAAGTTGCTAAATATCCAAACCTACTTGAAAGCTTGCCAACGAAAGAAAGTGGAGTTCGTTACCGTTTGGAAGGTTATCTTTTCCCAGCGACCTACTCTATAAAGGAAAGCACGACTATTGAAAGCTTGGTTGATGAGATGCTGGCAGCCATGGATAAGACCTTGACTCCGCACTATAGTGCAATTAAGTCTAAAAACTTGACAGTTAATGAATTGCTAACAATTGCTTCACTTGTTGAAAAAGAAGGAGCTAAGACTGAAGATCGTAAGTTGATTGCAGGTGTTTTCTACAACCGCTTGAATCTTGGAATGCCACTTCAAAGCAATATTGCAATCTTGTATGCCCAAGGGAAACTTGGCCAAAATATTAGCCTAGCAGATGATGCTGGAATTGACACATCGATTAATTCACCATATAATGTTTATACCAAACCTGGTTTGATGCCTGGTCCAGTGGATAGTCCAAGTCAGGACGCTATTGAGGCAAGTATCAACCAAACTAAGAGTGAGAACCTATACTTTGTAGCCAATGTTACAGATGGTAAAGTCTATTACGCAGTTACTCAAGAAGAACATGATCGTAATGTAGCTGAGCACGTCAATAGCAAGCTTACTCAAAATAGTAGTTCAAACTAAGACTACAAAAATGAGAATCTCAGATAGAGATTCAATACTATCGAAAGAAAGTTGAGAAAAATGGCAGAAAAAACATATCCTATGACCCTTGCGGAAAAGGAAAAACTTGAAAAAGAATTAGAAGAATTGAAATTGGTCCGCCGACCAGAAGTGGTAGAACGCATTAAGATTGCCCGTTCATATGGTGACCTTTCAGAAAACAGTGAGTACGAAGCAGCTAAGGATGAACAAGCCTTTGTCGAAGGACAAATCTCTAGCTTGGAAACAAAAATCCGTTATGCTGAAATTGTCAATAGTGACTCAGTTGCCCAAGACGAAGTAGCGATTGGTAAAACAGTTACTATCCAAGAAATTGGTGAGGACGAAGAAGAAGTTTATATTATCGTAGGTTCAGCGGGTGCAGATGCCTTTGCAGGTAAGGTTTCAAATGAAAGCCCAATTGGACAAGCCTTGATTGGCAAGAAAACAGGTGACACAGCAACCATTGAAACACCTGTTGGTAGCTATGATGTAAAAATCTTGAAGGTTGAAAAAACAGCCTAAAAACAGAAAAAAGGAGTGGGGAGGCGATGCGCTTCACTCACTCCTTTTTCCATTTTGCTACTCTTCGAAAATCAAATTCAAACCACGTCAGCGTCGCCTTGCCGTATATATGTGTTACTGACTTCGTCAGTTCTATCTACAACCTCAAAACAGTGTTTTGAGCAACCTGCGGCTAGCTTCCTAGTTTGCTCTTTGATTTTCATTGAGTATAAATTAAATTGAATTGGAGACGTTATGAGTTCAAAGAAGAAAAAAAATAAGATGGAGCGTGGTCTAACCAATCGTCACGTGCAGGTTATGGCCATTGCAGGAACAATCGGAACAGGACTCTTTTTGGGAGCGGGTCGCTCTATTAGCCTAACAGGTCCTTCCATTGTACTGATTTATATGATTACAGGGGCTTTCATGTTCCTCATGATGCGTGCGGTTGGGGAAATGCTCTATCAAGATCCTGAGCAACATACCTTTATCAACTTTATCACGCGCCATTTGGGCAAGGGCTGGGGTTATTTCTCAGTTTGGTCTTACTGGCTATCCGTTGTCTTTATCGGTATGGCGGAAATCACAGCTATCTCTCACTATGTTCAGTTCTGGTTCCCTAGCTGGCCAAGTTGGATGATTGAGATTGGATTTTTAACCATTCTAGCCTTGGTCAATCTGATTGCGGTGAAGCTCTTTGGAGAAGTTGAGTTTTGGTTTGCTATGGTCAAGATTGTGGCTATTTTAGCTATGATTGCGACAGGGGTCTTTATGGTCTTGACAGGCTTTAAGACACCTCATGGTGTAGCAAGTTTGGCTAATATTGCTGATAATTTTTCACTTTTCCCAAATGGTGGAGTGAGCTTTGTCATGGCCTTCCAGATGGTTTTCTTTGCCTACCTCATGATTGAGTTTATCGGGGTCACAACTTCTGAAACCAAAAATCCACGTCAGGTATTGCCAAAAGCCGTTAAGGAAATTCCCTTGCGTATCGCTTTTTTCTATGGAGGTGCCCTATTAGCCATTATGGCCATCATTCCTTGGCGTGAACTTGCATCAGCTGATTCTCCCTTTGTTACAGTGTTTGAATTGGCAGGTATCAAGTGGGCAGCAGCCTTGATTAACTTTGTGGTCTTGACGTCAGCAGCGTCTGCTCTTAACTCAACCCTTTATTCAACAGGTCGTCATTTGTACCAGATTGCCCATGATTCGCCAAATCGCTTCCTCAAAGCAATTAAAGCAGATACTCTTTCTCGACACAATGTGCCACAAAATGCCATCATCGCTTCAGCAATCTTGATTGCCCTAGCAGCCTTTATTAATGTCTTGCCGGGTGTTTCCGATGCCTTTGCCTTGATTACGGCATCATCATCAGGTGTCTATATCGCCATTTATATCTTGATTATGGTGGCTCACCTTAAATACCGCAAGTCAGCAGACTTTATGGCGGATGGCTATCTCATGCCCCACTATCGTTTCCTAAATCCTCTAACCATGCTCTTCTTTGTCTTTGTCTTTGTAACCCTCTTTTTACAAGAGTCTACTTTAGTAGGAGCCATTGGTTCAGCTATTTGGATTATCGGTTTCGGGATTTACAGCCAGTGGAAATTTAGAGAATAAATTAATACTCAATGAAAATCAAAGAGCAAACTAGGAAGCTAGTCGCAGGCTGCTCAAAACACGGTTTTGAGGTTGTGGATAGAACTGACGAAGTCAGTAACATATATACGGCAAGGTGAAGCTGACGTGGTTTGAATTTGATTTTCGAAGAGTGTAAGGACTCATCAACTCAGGTTGGTGAGTTTTTGCTAGTTTGACAGTCTATTGAAATAAGACTATAATCAAGCTGTAACAGTATTTAAGGAGATTTAGATGTACTTTAGATTGGAAAATAAGGAATCCTATAAATCACAGGAAATAGGGAATCTGATTCGTGCTTATAATCGTTCAAAAAGAGAAGAAGCAGAAAGTGAGCCACTTAATCTTTATGTCGAAGATGAAAAGGGCAATCTCCTGGCAGGTTTGATAGCAGAGACTTTTGGAAATTGGCTAGAAATCGAGTATTTATTTGTAAAAGAGGAACTGAGAGGACAAGGAATCGGTTCAAAACTATTGCAGCAAGCAGAAACTGAAGCTAAGAATCGAAACTGTCGTTTTGCTTTTGTCAATACTTACCAGTTTCAAGCTCCAGATTTTTATAAAAGGCATGGCTACAAGGAAGTCTTTGCTTTGCAAGACTATCCCTACATTGGGCAAAGATATTATTACCAAAAAGATTTGTAAGGAGAATATGAAATCATAAAGCAAAAAGGGGGGCTTGACATAAGTATGAAGGAGATTCTCGATAAATACCAGTTAAATCCTACAAATTGTGTCTTTCTAGGTGATAGTGAGGACAATACAATCGCTGCTGAGAAATTGGGAATCAAGGTCTATACGGTTAAGAAGAGAAGTGATGTCGTCGATATTTTGAAATCCTATATTTAAACTTAACACTCTCTATTTTTTATGGTAGAGAGTTTTTTGTTAATAAAATTTTACAAAATGACATTTATATATTGCATTAAGTTAGATATATGATATAATGTTGTTAAAAAGAGGCGCAACTTTTTAAAATTAATGAGAATCAAAGAGAAAACCAAGAATATTAATGGAGGAATAAAAATGGAAGTTATAAATGTAAGTAAGCATTATGGTCATTCAATCATTCTCAAAGATATAAATTTTGCACTTAATAAGGGTGAAATTGTTGGTCTAGTAGGGAGAAACGGAGTTGGAAAGAGTACATTGATGAAAATTCTTGTTCAGAATAATCAACCGACTTCAGGGAATATTATAAGTAGTGATAATGTTGGGTATTTAATCGAAGAACCAAAATTATTTTTATCTAAAACAGGTTTAGAGAATTTAAAATATTTGTCAAATTTATATGGTATTGACTACAATCAAGAAAGATTTGGAAGTTTGATCCAAGAGTTAGATTTGACTCAGTATATTAATAAAAAAGTAAAGACCTATTCTTTGGGTACAAAACAAAAATTAGCTTTGCTTCTAACTCTCGTTACGGAACCAGATATGTTGATTTTAGATGAACCGACTAATGGTTTAGATATTGAATCATCACAAATAGTTTTAGCGGTTCTAAAAAATTTAGTTTTACATGAAAATGTGGGAATTTTAATATCGAGTCATAAATTAGAAGATATTGAAGAAATTTGTGAGAGAGTCCTTTTCTTGGAGAACGGGCTTTTGACATTCCAAAAAGTAGGAAAAGATAGTCATAATTGCTTATTTGAGATAGTTTTTTCATCAGCTACAGATAAAGACATTTTCATTACCAAACAAGAATTTGGGGATATTGTTCAGGAAGAGGGACTGAAAATTACTATGTCTGGGAATATTCAAAGTAGTGAGCTTTTTAAATTTTTTAACGAAAACTCTATTAAAGTAGTTGATTTTGAAACTAAAAAAGAGACGCTTAAAGATATTTATCTAAATCGTTCAAAATAAAGGAAGGTTATAATCATGAAATTAAATAAATTGAATTTTCTTAAGGAAAATATAAGAGATTTATATTCATCAGGCGTAATATATCTCGGATTGATTATCTCGTTTATACCGCCGATACTGGTTACATTCTTTATTCTAAAGACTCAAGGGACATCACTTGGTATTAAGCATATTTCAAATTTTTATGCTATGCTCGGTATGTTAATGGCTGTTATACATGCTAACCGAATTATTAGCAGGGATTTTTCCTACAATACGATCAGTTTATTTTATAATCAACAGAAAAATCGGATGATTTACGCCTTGTCCAATTTTCTATATGCCATCTCAGTTTCCATTATCTATGCTTTGAATGGTATTGTGTTACTAGTCATCGTAAGTAAATTGGGTGTTCCAGGTGATTTAGGATTAGATTTTATAGTAGCCATTGTAGTCAATACAATTTTGTTAGTCCTATTTTATTTTCTATTATCTTACATTTTCTATTTATACAAATTGAAAAGTGGGTTGGTATTTGGTATTTTAGTAGCTTTACTACTCTTTATCCCTAATATATTAAATACGATTATGATGAATACTAGTAATGATTTGTTTATCAAAGCAATTGAACTTCTTCCTTTTTATTCTTTACCTGTATTTGTGGCTTCGAATACGATGTCTATTAGTCAGTATCTTGTGGCAACCACTACAATCATTTTATTGTACTTGTTCACTCTCAAGAAAAGCAAGGAGTATTCATTGTAGTTTCATTTAGTATTATTTTGCAGATTTAAAATCCAGCTAAAAATCAGTCATCTTGGTATGCTCCTGTTCTTGCTGTTCACCACGTTTTTGACTTATACTAGACTCAATTCCAAAAGCATTATATAATAGTGATATGAAACTGACTAAACTAAACAAGAAATACAATCAATAAAAACTCGTTTAAAAGATCCTACTAAAGCTAATACTAAACAAAAATCAAAGAACAAACCAGGGAGTTTATTTCAAACAACCTAAAATACTGGTTTTATGCTGAAGATAATACTGGATTGCAAATTAATGGGGTTATAATAAATGGCTGATAGCTTGTGTTAGTTTGGAATTTTTTAAGAGTAGATGAATATTAAAGCTAAACGGAGGACGCAGGTGGCTAAAAATTTAAAATTAAAATTAGCTCGGGTAGAGCTTGATTTAACTCAAGGTCAACTGGCAGAGGCTGTCGGGGTGACGCGCCAGACTATTGGTTTGATAGAAGCGGGGAAATACAATCCCAGTCTCTCGCTCTGCCAGTCCATTTGCAGATGTTTAGGGAAAACCCTAGACCAACTATTTTGGGAGGAAGAAGATGGTAAATAAATTCATTCATTATCAATTACTTGACGAAAGAGAAGAACAACTAATCAATAAAGCTGGAGCAGAGTCCTTTTCACTCTTTATTGGGCTTGTACTTCTAAGCTATTTGGTGGCAGTGTTGGCTCCATCTCTTTTTAATCCGAATTTTCTAGTCTATACTCTGATAGTAGGAATTTTCTTCTTTTTCAATCGTGCCCGTTATCTGGGAGTGACCTACTATAGTCGTTTTCATTTTACGATTTTGGGTTGTTTTTTTCTAACTTTGGCTATTACAGCTCTTTTGATGTTACAGAATTATCAATTCAACATAGAAATTTATCAGCACAATCCTTTGAACGTTAAATACCTGTCTGCTTGGGCAATTACTTATGTCATTTACCTTCCCTGGGTTTTTATTGGCAATCTTGGTCTTAAGAGCTATGGCGAATGGGCTCAGAAAAAATTTGAGCAAGACATGGATGAACTGGAGAGTGGAGAATAGCTTGTTACTCTTTTCTCAATCCAGATAAAATGTGATATAATAGTACTAATTTATTGGAATACATGAAAGTTCTTGAAAATTTTCATGGGTTTCTAGCTAAGGAAGTAGGAAAAGTATGTATCCAGATGATAGTTTGACATTGCACACGGACTTGTACCAGATTAACATGATGCAGGTTTACTTTGACCAAGGAATTCACAATAAAAAGGCGGTCTTTGAGGTTTATTTCCGCCAACAGCCTTTTAAGAATGGCTATGCGGTTTTTGCAGGTTTGGAAAGAATTGTGAATTATCTTGAAGACTTGCGTTTTTCAGATAGTGATATTGCCTATTTGGAGTCTCTAGGCTATCATGGAGCATTCTTGGATTACCTTCGCAATTTCCAGTTGGAGTTGACCGTTCGTTCTGCCCAAGAAGGGGATTTGGTTTTTGCCAATGAACCGATTGTGCAGGTGGAAGGTCCTCTAGCCCAATGTCAGTTGGTCGAAACGGCTCTTTTGAACATCGTCAACTACCAGACCTTGGTGGCGACTAAGGCAGCTCGTATTCGTTCGGTCATCGAAGATGAACCCTTGATGGAGTTTGGGACACGTCGGGCTCAAGAAATGGATGCGGCTATCTGGGGAACACGCGCAGCGGTGATTGGTGGAGCCAATGGAACCAGCAACGTGCGCGCTGGTAAACTCTTTGACATTCCTGTTTTGGGAACCCATGCCCATGCTTTGGTTCAGGTTTATGGAAATGACTATGAAGCTTTCAAGGCTTATGCTGCGACCCACAAAAATTGCGTCTTTCTTGTGGATACCTATGATACCCTTCGCATTGGAGTTCCAGCTGCCATTCAGGTGGCGCGTGAACTGGGTGACCAGATTAACTTTATGGGTGTGCGGATTGACTCTGGGGATATTGCTTACATTTCCAAGAAAGTCCGTCAGCAACTGGACGAGGCTGGATTTACAGAGGCTAAGATTTACGCTTCTAATGACTTAGACGAAAATACCATCCTCAACCTCAAGATGCAAAAGGCCAAGATTGATGTCTGGGGTGTGGGTACCAAGCTGATTACAGCCTATGACCAGCCAGCTCTTGGGGCAGTTTACAAGATTGTTGCAATCGAAGATGAAAATGGCCAGATGCGCAATACAATTAAGCTGTCTAATAATGCAGAGAAAGTGTCTACGCCAGGTAAGAAGCAGGTGTGGCGCATTACCAGTCGTGAAAAAGGCAAGTCAGAAGGCGATTATATCACTTATGACGGTGTGGATGTGAGCGACATGACGGAAATCAAGATGTTCCATCCGACTTATACCTACATCAAGAAGACGGTTCGTAATTTTGATGCCGTTCCTCTCTTGGTGGATATCTTCAAAGACGGAAAATTGACTTACAGCTTGCCTAGCTTGACTGAGATTCAGGCTTATGCTCGTAAGGAATTTGACAAGCTTTGGGATGAGTACAAGCGCGTGCTCAATCCGCAGCACTATCCAGTGGATTTGGCGCGTGATGTATGGCAAGACAAGATGGACTTGATTGACAAGATGCGCAAGGAAGCCCTTGGTGAAGGAGAAGAAGAATGAGTTTGCAAGAAACGATTATCCAAGAACTGGGCGTGAAACCAGTGATTGATGCCCAGGAAGAAATCCGTCGATCCATTGATTTCTTAAAAAGATACCTGAAAAAACATCCCTTTCTTAAAGCTTTTGTACTAGGGATTTCTGGAGGGCAGGACTCGACTTTGGCAGGTCGTTTGGCTCAATTGGCTATGGAAGAACTGCGAGCAGAAACGGGAGATGACAGCTACAAATTTATCGCTGTCCGCCTGCCATATGGAGTACAAGCCGATGAAGCAGATGCTCAAAAAGCCCTAGCATTCATCCAGCCAGATGTCAGCTTGGTAGTTAATATCAAGGAATCAGCTGATGCCATGACAGCTGCAGTTGAAGCGACAGGTAGTTCTGTCTCGGACTTCAACAAGGGAAATATCAAGGCACGTTGCCGTATGATTGCTCAGTATGCCCTGGCAGGTGCCCATAGCGGAGCGGTCATTGGAACAGACCACGCCGCGGAAAATATCACAGGTTTCTTTACCAAGTTTGGTGACGGTGGTGCGGATATTCTCCCTCTTTACCGCCTCAATAAACGCCAAGGAAAACAACTCTTGCAGGAACTTGGTGCAGACCCAGCCCTTTATGAAAAAATCCCAACAGCAGACCTAGAAGAAGACAAACCAGGCCTAGCTGACGAAGTAGCCCTCGGAGTCACCTATGCAGAGATTGACGACTACCTAGAAGGCAAAATAATCAGCCCAGAAGCCCAAGCAAGAATCGAAAACTGGTGGTACAAAGGCCAACACAAACGCCACTTACCCATCACCGTATTTGATGACTTTTGGGAGTGAAAACCTCCAGTGGAGGTTTTCAGCCTCTCATCTTGAAATAAGAAAGTGAGAGAAGGTCCTGTGGACCTTTTTACCCTGAGCCTAGAAATGAGAAAGCGAGGAAGGTCCTGTGGACCTTTTTAGATTCTTGCCCTGAAATCAAAAAGAAAGAAAAACCTCCAGTGGAGGTTCTTACCCCGAGCATGAAAACAAGTAAGTGAAGAAGGTCCGTGTGACCTTCTTCGCTTATTACCTTGAAATTCAAAAGCAAAGTAAATCTAAATTGAGGTTGGGCAGAGAACCATCTATCAGAAAGCGAGGTAGCGTCATGAAAGCAATCGGTACGCAAATATTACAGACAGATCGTTTAATCTTGCGAAGATTTGTGGAAAGTGATGCAGAAGCCATGTTTCAGAATTGGGCTTCGTCCGCTGAAAATCTAACCTATGTCACTTGGGATCCTCATCCTGATGTCGAGGTGACTCGAAATTCGATTCGCAATTGGGTTGCCTCCTATGCCAATCCCAACTATTACAAATGGGCCATTTGTCTCAAAGAAAACCCGGAACAGGTGATAGGAGATATCAGCATCGTTACAATAGATGAGAACGATTTTTCTTGTGAAATTGGCTATGTGCTAGGCAAGAAATACTGGGGTCATGGCATGATGACAGAGGCTTTGAAAGCTGTCTTGGACTTTTGTTTTACTCAAGCAGGTTTTCAAGATGTCAGAGCACGATATGCTAGTCTTAATCCAGCTTCAGGTCGTGTCATGGAGAAGGCTGGAATGTCCTATCTCAAGACTATTACCAATGGTGTAGAGAGAAAAGGCTATCTTGCTGATCTTATTTATTATCAGGTAAGTAGGGAAGACTAGTGAATTTTCTTTTCAGTTTCCATCAAAGTCAGACTGTGTCTGGCTTTTTTTGTAACATTTTTTACATAACCTGATTAAATCCCTATTTTTCCCTATCATTGTCCCTGTTTTTTCTGGAGTTTTGGGGCTATAATAGTCCTATCAAATCAAAGAATGGAGGAAGGCAATGGATAATATAATCTTTTTTATCAGTGCTTTTCTTGCTGGAATTCTTTCCTTCTTTTCTCCTTGTATTTTACCCTTGTTACCGGTTTATGCAGGGGTCTTGTTGGATGACAAAGATGGTGCTCAGGCTTCTAGTGGAAAATTTTCAATCTCACTTGTTAGTTTATTGCGAACTTTGGCCTTTATAGCAGGGATATCCTTTGTTTTTATCTTACTAGGCTATGGAGCTGGTTTTTTAGGCAATTTGCTGTATGCTTCTTGGTTTCAGTATGTGACGGGTGCGGTTATCATTCTTTTGGGCTTGCACCAGATGGAAGTCTTACATTTTCAGGGACTCTACAAGGAAAGAAGGCTACAATTAAAGAGACAGGGGCAAAAGGGTAACGGCTATAGTCAGGCATTTTTACTGGGGTTGACCTTTAGTTTTGCTTGGACGCCTTGTGTGGGGCCAGTTCTGGGCTCTGTTTTGGCCTTGGCGGCTTCAGGTGGTTCAGGTGCTTGGCAGGGAGCTGGTCTCATGTTAATCTATACGCTGGGGCTAGCGCTACCATTTTTGGTTTTAGCTCTAGCCTCCAGCTATGTTTTGAAACATTTCCGAAAACTCCATCCTTATCTCGGAACCCTCAAAAAAGTAGGTGGTTTCCTCATTATCGTGATGGGAATCTTGGTGCTTTTGGGAAATGCTTCCATTTTGACTACATTATTTGAATAGAGAGGAAGAAGAAATGAAAAAATGGCAAACATGTCTCCTTGGAGTCGGCTCAATCTGTTGCTTGGCAGCCTGTTCGGCTAAAAATATGTCAGACGAAGCTACTATGAAGGAGCAAACAAAAACAGAACAAGTCAGTTCACAAACTGCTACTAAAGGTCAGGCGGTTGCTGATTTTGAACTGATGGGAGTAGATGGCAAGACCTACCGCTTGTCTGATTACAAGGGCAAGAAAGTCTATCTCAAATTCTGGGCTTCTTGGTGTTCCATCTGTCTAGCCAGTCTTCCAGATACGGATGAAATTGCTAAGAATGCTGGTGATGATTATGTGGTCTTGACAGTGGTGTCTCCTGGACACAAGGGGGAACAAGCAGAAGCGGACTTCAAGAACTGGTACAAGGGCTTGGATTATAAAAATTTCCCAGTTCTAATTGACCCGTCAGGCAAACTCTTGGAAAGTTATGGTGTTCGTTCTTACCCAACTCAAGCCTTTATAGACAAGGAAGGAAAACTGGTCAAGACGCAACCAGGTTTTATGGATAAGGATATGATTTTAAAGACATTGAAAGAAATGGGGTAGAGAAAGGTCATGAATGATAAAGTAAAATTGTTTGTCTTGGCAGGAATCTTTTTCCTAGCCATAAGCGGTTTCTATTTTCTATTGATGCGAAATGCAGGGCAGACGGATAGCTCGCAAATTGAGAAAGCATCAGTTAGCCAAGGAGGAAAAACAGTGAAAAAAACAGAAGTGAGTAAAGATGCAGATTTGCACGAAATTTATCTGGCTGGAGGTTGTTTCTGGGGAGTTGAGGAATATTTCTCACGCGTTCCTGGAGTGACAGATGCCGTATCAGGCTATGCAAATGGTAGAGGGGAGACAATCAAGTACGAATTGATTAACCAAACAGGTCATGCGGAGACTGTCCATGTCACCTATGATGCCAAGCAAATTTCCCTCAAGGAAATCCTGCTTCATTATTTCCGCATTATCAATCCAACTAGCAAAAATAAACAAGGAAATGATGTGGGAACCCAGTACCGTACTGGTGTTTATTACACAGATGACAAGGATTTAGAGGTGATTAACCAAGTCTTTGATGAGGTGGCTAAGAAATACGATCAACCTCTAGCAGTTGAAAAGGAGACCTTGAAAAATTTTGTAGTGGCTGAGGATTACCACCAAGACTATCTCAAGAAAAATCCAAATGGCTACTGCCATATCAATGTCAATCAGGCAGCCTATCCTGTCATCGATGCCAGCAAATATCCCAAACCAAGCGATGAGGAATTGAAAAAGACCCTGTCACCTGAGGAGTATGCAGTTACCCAGAAAAATCAAACAGAACGAGCTTTCTCAAACCGCTACTGGGATAAATTTGAATCTGGTATCTATGTGGATGTAGCAACTGGCGAACCCCTCTTTTCATCAAAGGATAAGTTTGAGTCTGGTTGTGGCTGGCCTAGTTTTACCCAACCTATCAGTCCAGATGTTGCCACCTACAAGGAAGATAAGTCCTACAATATGACACGCATGGAAGTGCGGAGCCGAGTTGGAGATTCTCACCTTGGCCATGTCTTTACGGACGGCCCACAGGACAAGGGTGGCTTGCGCTACTGTATTAATAGTCTCTCTATCCGTTTTATTCCCAAAGACCAAATGGAAGAAAAAGGATATGCTTATTTACTAGATTATGTCGATTAAGAGGGCTTTCCTAAGCAGTTAGAGGAGAATTTTGCTATACTGATACTAGTAAGTGACAAAGGAGCCGAGCATGACCTATACAATCTTAATCGTAGAAGATGAATATCTGGTAAGACAAGGCTTGACCAAGCTGGTCAATGTAGCAGCCTACGATATGGAAATCATCGATCAGGCTGAAAATGGAAGACAGGCTTGGGAATTGATACAAAAGCAGGTGCCGGATATCATTTTAACCGATATCAATATGCCTCAGCTAAATGGCATCCAGTTGGCCAGTCTGGTCCGAGAAACCTATCCTCAGGTGCATCTGGTTTTTTTGACAGGTTACGATGATTTTGATTATGCTTTGTCTGCCGTCAAACTAGGTGTCGATGACTACCTGCTCAAGCCCTTTTCTCGTCAGGATATTGAGGAAATGTTGGGGAAAATCAAGCAAAAGTTGGATAAGGAAGAAAAGGAAGAGCAGTTACAAGATTTATTAACTGATAAGTTTGAAGGAAACATGGCCCAGAAAATCCAGTCCCATCTGGCTGATAGCCAGTTTAGTTTAAAGTCTTTAGCCAGTGACTTGGGCTTTAGTCCGACTTATCTGAGTTCTTTGATTAAGAAAGAGTTGGGACTGCCTTTTCAGGATTACCTGGTGAGAGAACGTGTCAAACAAGCTAAGCTCTTGCTTTTAACTACAGATCTAAAGATTTATGAGATAGCAGAGAAGGTTGGTTTTGAAGATATGAACTATTTTACACAACGTTTTAAACAGATTGCAGGTGTGACACCTCGTCAGTTTAAGAAGGGGGAAGGTCGATGAAACGTTCTTCTCTCCTAGTCAGAATGGTTATTTCCATCTTTCTGGTCTTTCTCATTCTCCTAGCTCTGGTTGGGACTTTCTACTATCAATCTAGTTCATCAGCCATTGAGGCTAGCATTGCGGGCAATAGCCAGACGACTATCAGCCAAACTAGCCACTTTATCCAGTCTTATATCAAAAAATTAGAAACCACCTCGACCAGCTTGACCCAGCAGACGGATGTCCTAGCCTATGCTGAGAATCCCAGTCAAGACAAGGTCAAGGAAATCCGAGATCTGTTTTTGACTATCTTAAAGGCAGACCAAGACTTGAAAACGGTAGTTCTGGTCACCAAATCAGGTCAGGTCATTTCTACAGACGATAGTGTGCAGATGAAAACCTCCTCTGATATGATGGCTGAGGATTGGTACCAAAAGGCTATTCATCAGGGAGCCATGCCAGTTTTGACCCCAGCTCGTAAATCAGATAGTCAGTGGGTTATTTCTATCACTCAAGAACTTGTTGATGCAAAGGGAGCCAATCTGGGTGTACTTCGTTTGGATATTTCTTATGAAACTCTGGAAGCCTATCTAAATCAACTTCAGTTGGGTCAGCAGGGCTTTGCCTTTATTATCAATGAAAACCATGAATTTGTTTACCATCCTCAACACACAGTTTATAGTTCGTCTAGCGAAATGGAGGCCATGAAACCCTATATTGATACAGGGCAGGGCTATACTCCAGATCACAAGTCCTACGTCAGTCAGGAAAGGATTGCTGGAACTGATTGGACGGTGCTTGGCGTGTCTTCGTTGGAGAAGTTAGACCAGATTAGGAGTCAACTCATGTGGACCTTGCTTGGAGCCAGTTTCACATCTCTTCTTGCCTGTCTCTGCTTGGTGTGGATTAGTCTTAAACGTTGGATTGCTCCTCTGAATGACTTGAGAGAAACCATGCTGGAAATTGCTTCTGGTGCTCAAAATCTTCGTGCCAAGGAAGCGGGTGCTTATGAATTGAGAGAGGTGACTCGCCAGTTCAATGCCATGTTGGATCAGGTTGATCAGTTGATGGCAGATATTCGCAGACAGGAAGAAACGTCCCGTCAGTATGAACTTCAAGCTTTATCAAGCCAAATTAATCCGCATTTCCTCTATAACACCTTGGACACTATCATCTGGATGGCTGAATTTCAGGACAGTCAGCGAGTGGTTCAAGTGACCAAGTCCTTGGCAACCTACTTCCGCTTGGCGCTCAATCAGGGTAAAGATTTGATTTGCCTCTCTGACGAAATCAACCATGTCCGCCAGTATCTCTTTATCCAGAAACAACGCTATGGAGATAAGCTGGAATATGAGATTGATGAAAATCCTGCCTTTGATAAGCTAGTTTTGCCCAAGCTGGTGTTGCAACCTCTTGTAGAAAATGCTCTTTACCATGGCATCAAGGAGAAGGAAGGTCAGGGACATATTAGAGTTTCTGTTCAGAAAAAGGATTTAGGACTAGTCATCCGCATTGAGGATGATGGAGTTGGCTTCCAAGATGCTGGCGATAGTAGTCAAAGTCAACTCAAACGTGGGGGAGTTGGTCTTCAAAATGTTGATCAGCGGCTCAAACTTCATTTTGGAGAAGATTACCAGATGAATATTGATTCTGTCCCCTCAAAAGGAACGACGGTTAAAATATACATAAATAGAATAGAAACTAGCTAACTCCCAGTCAATTCTGGGAGTTTTATGCGTAATTGGGCAAGCTTTCTAGGTTGTCTATCTTGCTAAAACGTAGAAAAAACGATATGATAGATAATGACAAAAGAGGTATCAAGTATGAAGGAAAAAGACATTCAAAGAGAAACAAGCCAGATTGTAAAAGATGTATTAGAAAAGGCCAATTTGAAGCAAGGATCTATCTTTGTTTTGGGCCTTTCTTCTAGTGAGGTGATAGGTGGTCAGATTGGCAAGGAATCTAGCCAAGAAATTGGCGAAATCATTGTGAAGACCATCCTAGATATCCTAGAGGAAAAAGGAATTCATCTAGCTGTTCAAGGTTGTGAACATGTCAATCGGGCTCTCGTTGTTGAACGTCAGGTTGCAGAGCAATTTGGTCTGGAAATAGTTAGTGTTCTTCCTACTCTCCATGCAGGAGGTTCGGGTCAATTGGCAGCCTTCAAGTTGATGCAGGATCCAGTTGAGGTTGAATTTATCAAGGCTCATGCTGGATTGGATATCGGAGACACTGCAATTGGCATGCATGTCAAGCATGTTCAGGTTCCGATTCGCCCTCTTTTGAGAGAGATTGGGCATGCCCATGTAACGGCTCTTGCAAGTCGTCCAAAATTAATCGGAGGTGCGCGTGCGCATTATCCACAAGATTCTATTAGAAAGTCGTGAAAATGAGAAAAACAAAACAACAACTAGAAAAGATTACCAAATATTCGATTCGTAAGCTAACTGTTGGGGTAGGTCCTGTAGCCATTGGGGCCTTCCTTTTTGGTGCTGCTACCCTTTCAGTAGATAAGGTTCAAGCCAATGAAGTTGGCGGTGCTCATAGTGTTCATTACCGTTATTTGGCGGAGCAGGAATTGACCGAGTCTGAAAAAGCCCTGATTCACCATGAGGTTCCAACAGAATTTCAAGATGATGATATTCTTTATGTAGTTTATCGCAAGAAGGCAACTAACAGTCAACAACTTCCTTACACAGGAAGTAAGGAATTAGCCTTGGCAGGTCTTGGTTTGGCAACAGCTTCGCTAGCAGTCTTTTTGGTGTCTAAAAAAGGTCGCAAGGAGGTTCTAGGTGTTCTTTTGATTGGTTCTTTAGGAGCTAGCACTTTTGTACCTTATGGAACATTTGCGTTTGAAAATAAAGAATTGCTTTCTTATAATCAAACTATTTTGGCCTCTACACATGAGGGCTTGGCTGAAGGGATTATCCACATTGATGGCTATGAATACATTGGATACTTCAAGGAAGCAGAACTCCATCCATCAAGACCAGCTTCAGCTGAGAAGCCTCAGTTGCCAGTAGAAAAGCAAAGTTCAAAAGAGATCGAGAAAACAGAAGTAGTTCAAGAAACATCGACTGTTGCGCCAGAAACTGTCGTTGAAAAACCTGTGACACAAACTTCAGTTGCTCCTGCTGTTGAAGAAAAATCAGTTTCTGCGAATCCTCAGACAAGACAGGAAGAGAGCTTGGTAGAGATTCCGTTTGAAACAGTCACAAGCCCAGATACTAATCTAGCAGAAGGACAGACTCGTATCGTCACAGCTGGAGTAAATGGTCAGCGCCGCCTTGTAACCAAAGTTTCGATGGTCAACGGTCAAGAAGTTAGAGAAGTCATCGAAGACCAAGTAGTCCAAAATCCTGTGTCGCAAGTTATTGCAGTCGGAACGAAGAAAGAGGTGCAGCCTGCTCCAACTCCAACCCCACAAGCTGAACCAACTCATCAAGTAGCTAAAGGGACCCAAGAGGAAGGTAAAACTGGCCAAGCCTTAACACAACCTGAATTGCCAGAGGCTCCAGTAGAAGCAAAAGGGACTCAAGAACCAGGTAAAGAAGGCCAAGCTCTAACACAACCAGAACTTCCAGAGGCTCCAGTTGAAGCAAAAGGTACCCAAGAGGAAGGCAAGGAAGGTCAAACTTTAACACAGCCAGAATTGCCAGAAGCTCCAATCGAATCAAAAGGAACTCAAGAGGAAGGCAAGGAAGGCCAAGCTTTAACACAGCCAGAATTGCCAGAGGCTCCAGTTGAAGCAAAAGGTACCCAAGAGGAAGGTAAAACTGGTCAAGCCCTTGTACAAGATCAGTTACCTGAGTACAAAGTAACTGAGGGAACCCTTATTGAAACATCAACTACAGACTTAGACTACAAAACTGAAACTACTGAGGACCCAACCAAGTACACGGACGAAGAAACTGTCGTAAGAAATGGTGAAAAAGGTAGTCAAGTTACTAAAACAACTTATAAAACAGTTGAAGGTGTAAAAACTGATCAAGTTCTTTCAACTAGCACAGAAGTTACCAAGGAACCTGTAAACCAACAGGTAAGTCGTGGGACAAAACCAATTGAAGGAACTCTGGTAGAAGAAAGTCTTGAAAAGATTCCATTTAAGGAAGTTGTTAAAGAAGATGACCAACTGAAAAAAGGCTTAGAAGTTGTAGCTCAAGAAGGTAAAGAAGGTCAGAAAAAAATTACCAAGACCTTTAATACCATCAAAGGAGTGAAAACAGAAGACGCTCCAAAAGTTACAGAGGAAATCATTGAAGCACCTCAAGACAAGATTTTGAAACGTGGTACCAAGACTTTTGAAAAACCAGTATTGACTATCACGGCAGTTGAACCTAAGGATTTGAAGCGTACTTCAGATGTTAAGTACAGTCTAGAAAATCCAAGTAAGGCAGCCATTAAATCTATCACCCTAACTCTGAAAAAAGGTGATGAGATTGTGAAAACCTTGAATGTTTCACCAGACGACCTGACCACTACCTTGACAGATTTGCAGTATTACAAGGATTATAAACTTGAAACGAAGATGGTTTATGACCGTGGTGAGGGTGATGAGGAAGAAGTTCTGAAAGAAGAACCGCTAAGAATTGATCTCAAAAAAGTTGAAATCAAAAATATTAAAGAAACAAGCTTGATGAGTGTGGATGCTGACGGTAACGAAACAGATACTAGTTTGCTGACAGAAAAACCAACTGATGTTGCTCCGCTTTACCTACGAGTGACAACTCACGACAACAAAGTTACAAGACTTGCTGTTGACAAGATTGAAGAAGTAGAAAAAGACGGAAAAACTTTATACAAAGTAACTGCCAAAGCACCAGATTTGATTCAACGTAATGCGGATAACACACTTAGCGAAGAGTATGTTCATTATTTTGAAAAACAAAAATTAAAAGAAGGTAATGTTTACTACAACTTCAACGAACTTGTAAAAGATATGCAAGCTAATCCTACTGGAGAATTCAAACTTGGTGCAGATCTTACAGCAGTAAACGTTCCTACTCCAAGTAAATCTTACGTAACTTCTATATTCAAAGGTAAGTTATCAAGTGTTGATGGACAACGTTATTCAATTCATAATATAGCTCGTCCTTTATTTGCTAGAGTTGAAAATGCTCATATTCATGATCTAAACTTAGCCAATGTAGATATTAATATGCCATGGGCTAACAAGACAGCACCGCTAGGTGAGATGTTTAAAAAGTCAACAATTGAAAATATTAAAGTAACAGGTAACGTAGTAGGTAACAATGATGTTACTGGTATGGTCAATAAACTTGATGAATCAAATATGCGTAATGTTGCATTTATTGGTAATATTACAAGTGTTGGTAACGCAGGCTGGTGGTCTGGTGGACTTGTAAGTGAAAGCTGGAGAAGTAATACAGACAATTCATATATCGATGCCTATATTAAAGGTAATAAAGCTAAAGTTGGTGGACTTGTTGCTAAATTAAATCACGGTGACAATCCGATGGATGTTAGCGCATGGGGACGTTTGAAAAATTCTGTAGCAAAAGGTACAATTGACGTCAAAGAACCTCTTGAAACAGGTGGACTACTTCATTCTAACTGGTCGTGGGGACTTGCTGAAAACAACGTTACTATGATGAAAGTTAAAAATGGCGGGGAAATCCTTTATGGTTCTCGTGATGCTGAAGATGATGATTATTTCGGTGCTAACTGGGTTCGAAATAATAACGTATTCGTTAACGGTGTGAGTGAAGGTAAACAATCATATTCTCGTTCTAGTCGTTGGAAAGGTGTCTCTCAAGAAGAAGCTGATGCAAGAATTGCCAAAATGGGAATCACTGCTCATGAGTATGAAATTAACGAACCAGTAGTTAATACACTGAACAACATCAAACCAAAAGCTGATACTTATAAAGATACTCAAGATTACAAAGCAGACCGTGAACTTTCTTATCGTAATATTGAGAAACTTCAACCGTTCTACAATAAAGAGTGGATTGTCAACCAAGGTAATAAACTGGCAGACGGGTCAAACTTAATGACTAAAGAAGTATTATCAGTCACAGGCATGAAGAATGGTCAGTTCGTTACTGATTTATCTGATGTGGATAAAATTATGATTCACTATGCTGATGGTACGAAAGAAGAAAAAGCTGTAACGCTCAAGGATTCCAAAGTTCAACAGGTTCGTGAATACAGCATTGATGGATTAGGTGATGTCGTTTACACACCAAATATGGTGGTTAAAAACCGTGATGCGCTTATTGCCGATGTAAAAGCAAAATTAGCTAGCGTTGAGCTCATTTCACCAGAAGTTCGTGCATTAATGGATAAACGTAACAAACCTGCTGAAAATAGCGATAATCATAAGAATAATTACATTCGTAATTTATTCCTTGAAGAAAGCTTCGATGAGGTTCGGGAAAATCTGGACAAACTTGTCAAAGCTATCGTTGAAAATGAAGACCATCAATTAAACGGTGATGAAGCTGCTATGAAGGCTCTTGTCAAGAAAGTGGACGAAAATAAAGCGAAAATCATGATGGGTCTAACATATCTAAATCGTTATTATGGAATCAAATATGGTGACATGACTATCAAAGAACTTATGATGTTTAAACCTGACTTCTACGGTAAGTCTACAAATGTTCTTGACCGTTTGATTCAAATTGGTTCTCGTGAGCATTTCTTAAAAGGTGATCGAACTCAAGATGCTTACCGTGATGTTATTGCAGGAGCAACAGGTAAAGGTAACTTGAACGACTTCTTAACCTATAACATGAAGCTCTTTACAGAAGACACTGATATGAATGTTTGGTATAAGAAGGCTGTATCACACACCAACTATATTGTTGAAAAACAATCCTCAAACCCTGATTTTGCCAATAAGAAATATCACTTATATGAAAACTTAAATAACGGTGAACACGGTCGATACATTTTACCACTTCTTAATACGAAGAAAGCTCATATGTTCTTGATTTCAACGTACAATACGCTAGCGTTTAGTGCATTTGAGAAATATGGTAAGAATACAGAAGCTGAACGTGAAGCGTTCAAGAAAGAAATTGATCTACGTGCTCAAGAGCAAATCAATTACTTAGACTTCTGGTCTAGACTTGCTGCTGATAATGTACGTAATCAGTTGTTGAAATCTGAAAACATGGTTCCATCAGCAATTTGGGATAACCACGGTGCTCCAGGTGGATGGGTTGATAGAATGGGTCATACGAAGAATGGTGATTATGCTCCAATTCGTGAGTTCTATGGTCCAACTGGTAAATGGCATGGAGATAATGGTATGGGTGCGTATGCTTATATCTTTGACACTCCGCGAAATTCTGAAGCTGTATACTACATTTGGTCAAGTATGATTTCTGACTTTGGTACATCAGCCTTTACGCATGAAACAACACATATTAATGACCGCATGGCGTATCTAGGTGGATGGGGTCACCGTGAAGGAACTGACGTAGAAGCATTTGCTCAAGGTATGTTACAATCACCAGCGGTGACAAGTTCAAATGGTGACTATGGTGCGTTAGGTCTTAACATGGCTTATAAACGTGAAAATGATGGTAACCAATGGTATAATTATGATCCAAATAAATTAAATAGTAGAGAAGCTATTGATCATTACATGAAGAACTATAACGAAGCTTTAATGATGCTTGATCATTTAGAAGCAGACGCGGTTATTGCTAAAAATGATGGAACTAACGACAAGTGGTTCAAGAAGATGGACAAGAAATGGCGAGAAAAAGCTGACCGAAATGGTTTAGTTGGACAACCTCACCAGTGGGATTTGCTTCGTGACCTAAATGATGATGAGAATAAGAAGAAACTTACAAGCATTGATGACCTTGTAGATGGTAATTATGTAACTAAGCATAATATGCCTGGTAATAAATATTATCGTGCTGAAGGTTTTGATACGGCGTATCAAACTGTAAGTATGATGGCAGGTATTTACGGTGGTAACACAAGTCAAAGTGCTGTTGGTTCAATCTCGTTCAAACATAATACCTTCCGTATGTGGGGTTACTTCGGATATGTCAATGGATTTGTCGGATATGCTTCTAACAAGTATAAACAAGAATCTAAAGCAGCTGGTAGACCGGGTCTTGGTGATGACTTTATCATTGAGAAAGTGTCTGGTGGTAAATTCCACACACTAGAAGAGTGGAAGAAAGAATGGTTCAAGGAAGTTAAAGCTAAAGGTGAAAAAGGTTTTGTTGAAATCGAAATCGATGGTGAGAAAATCTCAAACTATGCGAGACTTCAAGAATTGTTCAACAAAGCGGTTGAAAATGACCTGAAAGCGGGTAATTCAAAACAAACAGTTGCACTTAAAGAAAAAGTTTACAAACAACTATTGCAGAAATCAGATGGATTTGCAGGAAATCTTTTTAAAGCATAGATTGTATTAAATAGATGAGTAAAAAGGTAGATTAAGTTTTTCTTGATCTGCCTTTTTATGTTATACTTGAAATATGCATAGAAAAACAGTGATTGATTTTAGGGCTTTGGGGGAAAGATACATCTTTACCCAGCCTATCAAAGAGTTAAAAACCAGAGATTTAGCAGAAGTGGCAGACTTGCTGGCACAAGTGGAAAGTTACCAAGAGCAGGGCTACTATGTGGTGGGCTATGTCAGCTACGAGGCTGCACCTGCTTTTGAGGAGAAATTAGCAGTTCATAAAGCTCCTTTATTGGCAGAGTACCTGCTTTATTTTACAGTTCATGATAGCGTAGAAACATCCCCTATTCCTCTGACTTATGATGAAGTTGCTTTGTCTTCTGATTGGCAGGAAGTGACGTCCTCAGAGGATTATGAAAAGGCGATTGCCCAGATTCATCATCATTTGCGGCAAGGAGACACCTATCAGGTCAACTACACCGTCCAACTCAAGCAGGACTTAAGTGCCAATCCTTTTGCCATCTACAATCGTATGGTGGTAGAGCAGGAGGCGGGCTACAATGCCTATGTTGAACATGACGAGATGGCAGTGATATCCATGAGTCCAGAGCTCTTTTTTGAGCAAAATGACCGCGAGTTGACAACGCGACCAATGAAGGGAACGACTCAGCGTGGCATGACTGACCAAGAAGACTTGGAGCAGGCCAGTTGGTTGGAGCAGGATCCTAAAAATCGCTCTGAAAACATGATGATTGTGGATCTCTTGCGCAATGATATGAACCGTATTTCTGAAGTGGGCAGTGAGCATGTGGAGCGTCTGTGTCAGGTAGAGCAGTATTCAACTGTTTGGCAGATGACTTCGACCATCAAAAGTCGGTTGCGAGCAGATGTGGACTTGGTTACCATTTTTCGCTCTCTCTTTCCTTGTGGATCCATCACAGGAGCTCCTAAGATAGCGACTATGGAAATTATTAAGGAGTTGGAACCACAACCGCGTGGAGTCTACTGTGGAACGATTGGTCTCTTGCTTCCAAATGGACGACGGATTTTCAATGTCGCCATTCGTACCATTCAACTGAATCAAGGGAAAGCCATCTATGGAGTGGGTGGTGGCATTACTTGGGATAGCACTTGGGAATCTGAATATCGCGAGGTTCATCAAAAGGCAGCCGTTCTCTATCGGAAACAAGCTCGTTTTCAGCTAATTACTACTGGGAAAATCAGCAAGAAGAACTTGTTGTTTGAAGAACAACATATAGAAAGACTAAGAAAAGCTGGTCGTTATTTTGCCTTTTCTTTTGATGTAGAAGACTTGAAACAAAAGATAGAGGAAGAGTGTCAGGCTTGTGACATTAATCAAGACTACCGCTTGCGAATTAGCCTTAGCAAATCTGGAGAGATAGCAGTTGATTGTCAAGCATTGGAACCTCTCAGTCCGACCTTCTGCCAAGCAAAACTTTGCCTTCAGGAAGCAAATTTGCAACAAGCCTTTATCTACTTTAAAACCACTCACCGACCGCATTTGAATTTAGGAAAACACGAGAAGATTTACCATAATACAAGAGGAGAATTACTTGAAACCTCTATCGGAAATTTGGTTCTGAAGATTGATGGGAAACTTTACACGCCACCTATCCGACTTGGAATCTTGCCAGGAATTTATCGTCAGCATTTGTTAGAAACAGGACAGCTAGAAGAGAAAGTCTTGACCTTTGCAGACATAGACCAAGCTGAAGCTATTTACGGCTGTAATGCAGTGAGAGGCTTGTATGAGTTAATCTTACAGGAGAAGTAGGTGAAACTGATATTTTTACACGGCTTAGGGCAGTCAGCAGAGTCTTGGAAAGAAGTTCGGGATATACTAACAGATTATCCTTCTGAGGCTATCGAGTTATTTTCTTCTGAAGTTAACAGCTATCAAAAAGTCAAGGAGCGAGTTTATCAGCACCTAGCTCAAGAGACAGAATCTTTTGTTTTGATTGGATTGTCCTTAGGTGCTGCCCTGGCACTAGAACTTTCCAGTTATGATTTACCAAATCTTCGAGCTTTGGTTCTGTCAGGATGCCCGCTAAAATTATCAGGGAATATCCTATTTTATGTTCAGTTGCTGATATTTAAATTACTTCCCAAAAGAGTATTTGAAAAACAGGGAGCAGACAAAGCTCTTATGGTCGGAGTTTCTGAGGAATTGAAGACACTTGATTTAACTGATATATCAAGAACTTGTCCTTATCCAACCTTACTAATTTGTGGCAGCAAAGATAAACCGAATCTTAGTTCTATGAGAAGTCTTCATAAACTAATATCAGAATCTCAATTTCAGATTATACCAGATGGTCCTCATGTCTTGAATGAAGCTAAACCAAAAGAGTTTGCTGAACAGATTAAACCTTTCCTTGAATTGCTGAAATAAGTTTGATAAAATAATAGTGAAATCGATAACATCGTTATAGGAGAACGAAATGAATAAACGTCTATTTTTAAAAATGAGTCTGGCTACCTTGCCAGTTTTAGCCTTGTTTTCACAACCTGTGTTAGCAGAAGAAAACATTCATTTTTCTAGTTGTAAAGAAGCTTGGGCGAATGGATACGCAGATATTCACGAGGGAGAGCCTGGTTATTCTGCCAAGTTAGACCGCGATCATGATGGTGTGGCTTGCGAATTGAAAAATGCCCCTAAGGGTGCTTTTAAAGCAAAACAAGCGGCTACAACTCAAACCGACACAAGTTCAGCAACAACAAGTGGTTGGGTTAAGCAGGACGGCGCTTGGTATTACTTTGATGGAAATGGAAATCCAGTGAAAAGTGCTTGGCAGGGAAGCTATTACCTGAAAGCTGACGGTAAAATGGCACAGAGCGAATGGATTTATGACTTTGCTTATCAAGCTTGGTATTATTTGAAATCAGATGGTACTTATGCAAAAAATGCATGGCAAGGAGCTTACTACCTTAAATCAAACGGTAAAATGGCACAAGGTGAGTGGGTTTATGACTTTTCTTACCAGGCCTGGTATTACTTGAAATCAGACGGTTCATACGCTCGCGATGCATGGCAAGGAAATTACTATTTGAAATCAGATGGCAAAATGGCTAAAAATGAGCGAGTTGATGGAGGCCGCTACTACGTAGATGCTTCAGGTCTCTGGAAACCATAAGTCAGGATAAAATCCAGAAAGTTAATGCAAACCTTTGCATAAACGATTAGATTTTGTTATACTAGTACTGTAAGCATTTTCAATTAATTCATAATAAAAAGGAGAATATGATGAGTCAAAAGATTATTGGGATTGACCTTGGTGGAACTTCTATCAAATTTGCAATCTTGACAACAGCAGGAGAAATCCAAGAAAAATGGTCTATTAAGACCAACATTTTGGATGAGGGAAGTCATATCGTTGATGATATGATTGAGTCTATTCAACATCGTTTGGACTTGCTTGGATTGGCAGCAGCGGATTTCCAAGGAATTGGAATGGGATCACCAGGTGTGGTTGACCGTGAAAAAGGAACTGTTATTGGTGCCTACAACTTGAACTGGAAAACCCTTCAACCAATCAAAGAAAAAATTGAAAAAGCCTTGGGCATTCCATTTTTCATCGATAATGATGCCAACGTAGCAGCTCTTGGTGAACGTTGGATGGGGGCTGGTGATAACCAACCAGACGTTGTCTTTATGACACTTGGTACAGGTGTTGGTGGCGGTATCGTCGCAGAAGGCAAATTGCTTCACGGTGTTGCTGGTGCAGCAGGTGAGCTTGGCCACATCACTGTTGACTTTGACCAACCAATCGCATGTACTTGCGGTAAGAAAGGTTGCCTTGAGACAGTTGCTTCAGCAACAGGTATTGTCAACTTGACTCGTCGTTATGCCGACGAATACGAAGGTGATGCAGCTTTGAAACGCTTGATTGATAATGGAGAAGAAGTAACTGCTAAGACTGTCTTTGATTTGGCAAAAGAAGGAGACGACCTTGCTTTGATCGTTTACCGTAACTTCTCACGTTATTTGGGAATCGCTTGTGCTAATATTGGCTCAATCCTAAACCCATCAACAATCGTCATCGGTGGTGGTGTGTCAGCTGCAGGAGAATTCCTTCTACAAGGTGTTCAAAAAGTGTACGATGAAAATACTTTCCCACAAGTGCGCACATCAACAAAATTAGCTCTTGCAACTCTAGGAAATGACGCTGGGGTTATCGGAGCAGCATCACTTGTATTGCAATAAAATAAAAAAGGAGAAAATTGCTTTCCAGAAGCGAGTGATTTCCTCCTTTCTTTTTTTATGCTATACTAGTTAGGACAATAAATGAGGTGAGATAGAATGACAAAAGCAGATACTATTTTTAAAGAAAATATTGAACGAATCCTCAAAGACGGTGTCTTTTCAGAGCAAGCACGTCCCAAGTACAAGGATGGGACAGTTGCCAACTCTAAGTACGTAACGGGTGCCTTTGCAGAGTATGACTTATCTAAAGGAGAATTTCCAATCACAACCTTGCGTCCCATTGCAATCAAATCCGCCATCAAGGAAGTGCTCTGGATTTACCAAGATCAGTCCAATAGCCTAGACGTGCTCAATGACAAGTACAATGTTCACTACTGGAATGACTGGGAAGTGGGAGATACGGGAACTATTGGTGAGCGTTACGGGGCGGTCGTTAAGAAACACGACATCATCAATAAGCTTCTCAAGCAGTTGGAAACCAACCCTTGGAACCGTCGCAACATTATCTCTCTCTGGGATTACCAAGCTTTCGAAGAAACAGAAGGGCTGCTCCCGTGCGCCTTTCAGACTATGTTTGATGTCCGCCGTGTAGATGGAGAAATCTATCTGGATGCTACCTTGACTCAGCGTTCGAATGATATGCTAGTAGCCCACCACATCAATGCTATGCAGTATGTGGCTCTTCAAATGATGATTGCCAAGCATTTTGGCTGGAAGGTTGGGAAGTTCTTCTACTTCATCAACAACCTCCATATCTATGACAATCAATTTGAACAAGCTCAGGAATTGCTTCGTCGTGAGCCGTCAAACTGCCAACCACGTTTGGTTTTGAATGTGCCAGATGGGACTAATTTCTTTGATATCAAAGCGGAAGACTTTGAGTTGGTGGATTATGACCCTGTCAAACCACAGTTGAAGTTTGACCTAGCTATTTAAAAGAATAGAAAAAAGAAGTTGAGACAATAAATCTCAACTTCTTTTGTTTTTTAACGTGATACGCGGCGACGGGCTGCTTTTTTACGGTTTTCTTCGATGAAAGCTGCTTTTTGCTCTTCTGGTTCGATCACTTTCTTTTTAAATGCGTATACTGCACCTGCGACGGCAGCGACAGTTCCTGCGACACCTGTTACAAGACCTTTAGCGAATCCTTTAGCCATGAGTCTTCCTCCTTTATCTTCTTAATCAGCCAGCCCCTTCAAGAGGTCACATTTTTCTGACTGACTTTTTTGTGTTATAATAATAGTAACGAAAAAATGGGAATTTTTCAAGGAAAAAAGATGAAAACAAAAATAATTGTGATCGTTGGACCGACTGCAGTTGGAAAGACGGCTCTAGCCATTGAAGTGGCCAAGCGTTTTAATGGCGAAGTGGTTAGTGGAGATAGCCAGCAAGTCTATCGAGGACTTGATATTGGGACGGCCAAGGCTAGTCCAGAAGAGCAGTCAGCTGTTCCCCATCATTTAATCGATGTTAGAGAGGTAACCGAGTCTTACTCGGCTTTTGATTTTGTTTCAGAAGCTAAGATGGCTATTGAAGATATTCACAGTCGTGGCAAGCTAGCCATTATCGCTGGTGGGACTGGGCTTTATATCCAGAGCTTACTAGAAGGCTACCATTTAGGTGGAGAGACTCCTCATGAGGAGATTTTGGCCTATCGGGCTGGTTTGGAGCCCTATACAGATGAGGAATTAGCTCATCTTGTGGAGCAAGCTGGCCTTGAGATTCCCCAGTTTAATCGTCGTCGTGCTATGCGTGCCTTAGAAATTGCCCATTTTGGTCAGGATTTGGAAAATCAAGAGACCTTGTATGAACCTTTGATCATCTGCTTGGATGACGAACGCAGTCAGCTTTATGAACGTATCAACCACCGAGTGGATTTGATGTTTGAGGCTGGGCTTTTGGATGAGGCCAAGTGGCTCTTTGACCATTATCCAGATGTGCAGGCTGCTAAAGGAATTGGCTATAAGGAACTCTTTCCTTATTTCCGTGGAGAGCAGACCTTGGAAGAAGCCAGTGAGAGTCTCAAACAGGCTACTCGTCGTTTTGCCAAGCGTCAGTTGACCTGGTTCCGTAATCGCATGCAGGTCACCTTTTATCAGATTGGAGAAGCTGGTGTACAAGACCGAATTTTAAGCCAGATAGAGGAGTTTTTAGATGATTGAAACGGAGAAAAAAGAGGAGCGGGTCCTGCTCATTGGTGTGGAATTGCAGGGCATGGACAATTTTGACCTCTCCATGGAAGAATTGGCCAGTCTAGCTAAGACAGCTGGGGCAGTCGTTGTAGATAGCTACAGACAAAAACGTGAAAAATATGATTCCAAGACCTTCGTCGGCTCTGGTAAGTTAGAAGAGATTGCCCTCATGGTGGATGCAGAAGAGATTACCACTGTCATCGTCAATAACCGCTTGACTCCGCGGCAAAATGTCAATCTAGAGGAAGTTCTGGGTGTTAAGGTCATTGACCGTATGCAGTTGATTTTGGATATCTTTGCCATGCGGGCTCGAAGCCATGAAGGGAAACTCCAAGTCCACCTAGCCCAACTCAAATATCTCTTGCCTCGCTTGGTTGGCCAGGGAATTATGCTCAGTCGTCAGGCAGGGGGAATTGGCTCCCGTGGACCTGGTGAAAGCCAGCTGGAGCTGAACCGTCGTAGTGTTCGCAATCAAATCACGGATATCGAGCGCCAACTCAAGGTAGTTGAGAAAAATCGGGCGACTGTCAGAGAAAAACGTCTGGAGTCCAGTACCTTTAAGATTGGTTTGATTGGTTATACCAATGCTGGGAAGTCAACCATCATGAACACTTTGACCAGTAAGACCCAGTATGAGGCTGACGAGCTCTTTGCGACTCTGGATGCGACGACTAAGAGTATCCACCTGGGGGGAAATCTCCAAGTAACTTTGACAGATACCGTGGGCTTTATCCAAGATTTGCCGACAGAGTTGGTGTCCAGTTTTAAGTCAACCTTAGAAGAAAGCAAGCATGTTGATCTTCTAGTGCATGTTATCGATGCTAGCAACCCTTACCACGAGGAGCATGAAAAAACAGTCCTGTCCATCATGAAAGATTTGGACATGGAGGACATTCCTCGCCTGACCCTTTATAATAAAGCGGATTTGGTGGAGGATTTTACGCCGACCCAAACACCTTATGCTCTGATTTCTGCTAAGTCTGAGGATAGTCGTGAGAACTTGCAGGCACTATTTTTAGAGAAAATCAAGGATATTTTTGAATCTTTTACCCTGCGCGTGCCTTTCTATAAGTCCTACAAGATTCACGATTTAGAAAGTGTTGCGATTCTGGAAGAACGTGACTATCAGGAGGACGGCGAAGTGATTAGAGGTTACATTTCTGAGAAAAACAAATGGAGGTTAGAAGAATTTTATGACTGATATCAAAACTTTGGCTCTAAAATATGGGGGCTATACTAGTCTGGACAAGGTCTATCTGGATCAGCTTCTATCTGGAAAGACAGAGCAGGAGCAGTTGGCTCTTATAACACCTCCACCCAGCGTAGTCAATGCTTACTTTGCAGAACTATATCAGAAAAAGAGTCCTCAAGCTGCGACCTATTATTTTGCAGAAGTCAGTCAGGAGCTGAATCTTTACAATGCTGAACCTAGTTTCACCTTAGAAAATAAGCCCTTTGTTCGGCTTAATCTGTCTGGCAAATCCTTTGGTTTCTGCTATGAGAGTGAGGGTCTTGGTCGGATTTTCTCTGAAAATGAGGAGAAGATTTCGGATGATTTGCTCTTTGAAATTGCGCAAATTTTCCCCCATCAGCTAGTCTTTGAGGAGTCTAGCAAGATTTACATGAAGGCTGTCGGGGACGAGGAAGTTGTTAGTGTGGAAAATCTCACAGCTTTGACTGATTTGGAAAGCTTGGCTGATGGTCGTAAACGTCTCAAAGGCTACAGTCAAGAGGATTTATTGCAAGAAGCTAGAGCTTTTTCTGGCAAGCGCTATTTCCGATCGGAAAACCGCACAGCCATGTTATACATTGATTAATTAGAAAGTATCGAATGGATATTCAATTTTTAGGAACGGGGGCTGGTCAGCCCTCTAAAGCCCGCAACGTTTCAAGTCTCGCCCTGAAACTTTTGGACGAGATTAACGAAGTCTGGCTCTTTGACTGTGGAGAAGGTACGCAAAATCGCATTCTGGAAACCACAATTCGACCACGTAAGGTCAGCAAAATTTTTATTACCCACCTGCATGGAGACCACATCTTTGGCTTACCAGGTTTCCTTTCTAGCCGTGCCTTTCAAGCCAATGAAGAGCAGACAGATTTAGAAATCTATGGACCGCAAGGGATCAAATCATTTGTCTTAACCAGTCTTCGTGTGTCAGGTTCTCGTCTGCCCTACCGCATTCATTTTCATGAGTTTGACCAAGATTCCCTTGGGAAAATCCTTGAGACCGATAAATTCATTGTGTATGCAGAGGAGTTGGACCACACTATTTTCTGTGTTGGTTATCGTGTCATGCAAAAGGACCTTGAAGGAACGCTGGATGCTGAAAAACTCAAGGCGGCTGGCGTCCCATTTGGTCCACTTTTTGGAAAAATTAAAAACGGTCAGGACGTTGTTCTCGAAGATGGTACTGAAATAAAGGCAGTAGACTATATCTCAGCGCCACGTCCAGGTAAGATTATTACCATTCTTGGTGACACCCGAAAAACGGATGCCAGTGTGCGTCTGGCTGTCAATGCCGATGTTCTAGTTCATGAGTCCACTTATGGCAAGGGCGATGAAAAAATTGCTCGTAACCATGGTCACTCTACTAACATGCAAGCTGCACAAGTAGCGGTAGAAGCAGGTGCTAAACGCCTCTTGCTCAACCATATCAGTGCCCGTTTCCTCTCAAAAGATATCAGCAAGCTCAAAAAAGACGCTGCTAGTGTCTTTGAAAATGTTCATGTGGTCAAAGACTTAGAAGAAGTGGAAATCTAAAAGATTGAGAAAGGATAAGTATGCCTACTATTCTCATTACTGGAGCTAGCGGTGGCCTAGCACAAGAGATGGTCAAACTCTTGCCAAATGACCAACTTATCTTGCTTGGTCGAAATAAGGAAAAATTAGCCCAACTCTACGGAAACCATCCCCATGCAGAATTGATTGAAATCGATATTACCGATGATTCAGCCTTAGAAACTCTGGTAGCAGACCTTCATCTCCGCTATGGCGAGATTGATGTTTTGATAAACAACGCTGGTTACGGGATCTTTGAGGAATTTGACCAGATTTCCGACCAAGATATTCATCAGATGTTCGAGGTCAATACCTTTGCCCTGATGAATCTATCTCGTCGCCTTGCGGCCCGTATGAAGAAAATTCGAAAAGGCCATATCATCAATATTGTTAGCATGGCAGGTTTGATCGCTACTGGCAAGTCTAGTCTCTACTCAGCGACCAAGTTTGCGGCTATTGGTTTTTCAAATGCCCTACGATTAGAACTCATGCCTTATGGTGTCTATGTGACAACGGTTAATCCAGGACCAATCCGAACAGGATTTTTTGACCAAGCGGACCCAGATGGGACTTATCTTAAGTCGGTTGACCGTTTCCTGCTAGAACCAGATACAGTGGCTAAAAAGATTGTCAAGATTATAGGGAAAAACAAACGAGAACTCAATCTCCCGATTTTGTTGAACCTAGCCCATAAGTTTTATACTCTCTTTCCCAAGCTAGCAGATAAGCTGGCAGGGGAAACTTTTAATTATAAGTAAAAAGAACCAATGTGCAGGTTGTTGCTAGCCTACATATTGGTTCTTATCATTTCTCAACTATCAAACTGGACTTCTTCTAGTAGATAGTCGATAAAGCGTTCGCCCATCTTGGATAGGCTGGTTTTTTCATGCTGGATATAGACCAGCTCGATAGGGTCATCAATATCCAGTGGGATAGAAACGATATTGTCTCCGTTGAGGTTGCTGTTCAAAATCCCTGTCGCAATGGTATAACCGTCCAGACCAATCAAGAGATTAAAGAGGGTAGCACGGTCGCTGACTACGATAGATTTTTTGTGGTATTCCTGCGATAGAATCTCTTCAGAGAAGTAGAAGGAGTTATGAGTTCCTTGGTCATAGCTGAGGTAAGGAAAGTTTTCCAAATCAGACAGCTTCACCTTGTCTTTCTTTGCCAGAGGGTTGGTCTTGCTGACAAAGATATGCGGTTGCGCGGTAAAAAGATGGTGAGCCAGAAGGTGGTTGTCATCCAGCATTTTTGTTAAAACATCACGGTTGTAGCTGTTCAAAAATAGGACACCGACCTCACTACGGAAGTTCTTGACGTCGTCGATAATTTCCCAAGTTCGAGTTTCACGAAGGAAAAGCTCGTATTTTTCCATATCACTTTTTTTAAGTAGCGATACAAAGGCGTTGACCACAAAGGCATAGTGTTGAGAAGAAACGCTGAAGAGTTCGCGGTGGGCGACAGGATTTTTATAACGTTCCTCCAGAAGCTGGGTCTGCTCGACAACCTGACGGGCATAAGAGAGAAACTCCATTCCATCACGGGTCAAGGTAATCCCCTTGGGATTGCGGATAAAGATCTCAATGCCCATTTCATTTTCCAAATCTCTTACTGCATTGGAAAGACTAGGTTGAGTGATAAAGAGTTGCTTGGCTGCTTCATTCATGGAGCCAGTTTCGACGATTTTGATAATATAATGTAATTGTTGAATTCTCATGTTTTTATTGTACCACACTTGCGTCAGAATCGCCAAAGAAGATAGGAAAATCAGGAGCATTGTATGAGTCTCTTCTTGAAAAAAAGACAAAATTTTGCTAAAATGAGTCTTATGAAAACATTCTATGATGTGCAGCAATTCCTCAAACGATTTGGTATTATCGTTTACATGGGAAAACGCTTATATGATATTGAACTGATGAAGTTGGAACTCTCTCGGATTTACGATGCAGGGTTGATGGACAAATTAGACTATCTAGAAGCAGAAGCGGTTCTTCGCAGAGAGCACAAGGTAGAATTGGATTATATTGAGAAAAATGGAGAAAAGAACTAATGGTTACTTGGATTTTGTGGGCACTTATACTAGCAATGTTGGCGTGGATGGGCTTTAACTATCTTCGTATTCGCCGTGCGGCTAAAATCGTAGACAATGAGGAGTTTGAAGCCTTGATTCGTACAGGTCAATTGATTGATTTGCGTGATCCAGCAGAATTCCACAGAAAACATATCCTTGGGGCCCGCAATATTCCTTCAAGTCAGTTGAAGACTAGTCTTGCAGCCCTTCGTAAAGATAAACCTGTCCTTCTTTACGAAAACCAACGTGCGCAACGTGTGACAAATGCAGCCCTTTACTTGAAAAAACAAGGTTTTTCTGAGATTTATATCCTTTCTTATGGTTTGGATTCTTGGAAAGGGAAAGTGAAGACTAGCTAACCTTATTTCCAAATTAGTCGAATGATAGATAAAGATAGCATTTTATGGTATCATCATTTATATTAATTTTAAGGAGATTTTATAATATGAATTCACAAGAAAAGAAAAAACCTTCACTTATTTTAGGTATCTTATCTATCGTCCTTGGTTTGCTTTCTCCAATAGTGGGCCTGATTTTGGGGATCATAGGATTGGTTTTGGCTTTTTCATACCAAAAAGAATCTGGACTGGACTATAAAACAGAAAAAATTCTCAACATCGTAGGACTTGTAGTTTCTGTTCTTAACTGGATTCTAACAATCGCAGTAGTTTTTAGATAAGCAAAAAACAAAAAAGCTTTATTTTTAAAGCTTTTTTATTTTATCGACTCATCTCTAAGTAGTTTTTTATGATTTCCATTTCCTCTGGATTCAAGGGACGGTATTGATCTTCTGCTAGTTCTGGGTCTAATGTAAACTCACCGAACTGAACTCGTTTGAGGGAGGTTACCTTGACACCAACTGAGAGGAACATTTTTTTTACCTGATGAAATTTCCCCTCTGAAATGGTAATAGAGGCTTGACTGAAGGAAAGATTTGCTGATAGAATCTCTAGTCTTGCAGGTTTACAGACAGTGCCATCTAAAAAAATAATTCCTTTTTGAAAGGCTTGGATATGGTCAGGTGTCAGGAGGCCATTAACCTCAACTTGGTAGGTCTTATCGACATGATACTGAGGATGGAGGAGTTGGAAGCCCAAGGGACCGTTATCGGTCAAGAGAAGGAGTCCTGTCGTATCTCGGTCCAGTCGGCCGACGGCATAGAGCTTGTCAGACTGGATGTCAGGCGGAAGGAGGTCCATGACGGTTGGAAGTTTCTTGTCTTTGTTGGCTGTAACGACACCAGCAGGCTTATGAAGCATAAGATAGGTGTGCTCATAGCCTTGAATGATTTGGTCCTGAAAAAGGAGTTCCTGTAGTCCTGTATCGATATTTTGGGCTAGGGAGCGGGCTGGGCAACCATCGACTAGAATTTCTCCTTTAAGTAAGGCTTGTTTCATGGCCTTTCGGCTAACTTTTTCTTGGGCTAATAAATTATCTAAACGCATACTGTGCTTATCTTATCATAAATCGCTTGCTTTGAAAAGGCTTGACGTGAAAAGAAAAGCGGAGTGAAAACATTTACACTTGCTTGAGTTATGTTATTTACTTGAAAATATGGTATAATCGTTCAGTTAGAAAATAAATTTTGAATATTATAGAGGAAATCATGACAAAATTAAGAGAAGATATCCGTAACATTGCGATTATCGCCCACGTTGACCACGGTAAAACAACCCTCGTTGACGAATTATTGAAACAATCAGAAACGCTTGATGCACGTACTGAATTGGCTGAGCGTGCTATGGACTCAAATGATATCGAAAAAGAGCGTGGAATTACTATCCTTGCTAAAAATACAGCCGTTGCCTACAACGGAACTCGTATCAACATCATGGATACACCAGGACACGCGGACTTCGGTGGAGAAGTTGAGCGTATCATGAAAATGGTTGACGGTGTTGTCTTGGTCGTAGATGCCTACGAAGGAACAATGCCACAGACTCGTTTCGTATTGAAAAAAGCTTTGGAACAAGATCTTGTCCCAATCGTGGTTGTCAATAAAATCGATAAACCATCAGCTCGTCCAGCTGAAGTAGTGGACGAAGTATTGGAACTTTTCATCGAGCTTGGGGCTGATGACGACCAGCTTGACTTCCCAGTGGTGTATGCTTCAGCGATCAACGGAACTTCTTCATTGTCAGATGATCCAGCTGACCAAGAAGCTACTATGGCACCAATCTTTGACACAATTATCGACCATATCCCAGCTCCAGTAGATAACTCAGATGAGCCTTTGCAGTTCCAAGTGTCACTTTTGGACTACAACGACTTCGTTGGACGTATCGGTATCGGTCGTGTCTTCCGTGGTACTGTTAAGGTTGGGGACCAAGTTACCCTTTCTAAACTTGATGGCACAACTAAAAACTTCCGTGTTACAAAACTCTTTGGTTTCTTTGGTTTGGAACGTCGTGAAATCCAAGAAGCCAAAGCAGGTGATTTGATTGCCGTTTCAGGTATGGAAGATATCTTTGTCGGTGAAACCATTACTCCGACAGATGCAGTAGAAGCTCTTCCAATCCTACACATCGATGAGCCAACTCTTCAAATGACTTTCTTGGTTAACAACTCACCATTTGCTGGTAAAGAAGGTAAATGGGTGACTTCTCGTAAGGTGGAAGAACGTTTGCAGGCAGAATTGCAAACAGACGTTTCCCTTCGTGTTGATCCAACTGATTCACCAGATAAATGGACTGTTTCAGGACGTGGAGAATTGCACTTGTCAATCCTTATCGAGACAATGCGTCGTGAGGGATATGAACTTCAAGTATCTCGTCCAGAAGTTATCGTAAAAGAGATAGATGGTGTTAAATGTGAACCATTTGAACGTGTTCAAATCGACACTCCAGAAGAATACCAAGGGTCTGTTATCCAAAGCCTTTCTGAACGTAAGGGTGAAATGTTGGATATGATTTCAACTGGTAATGGTCAAACTCGCTTGGTCTTCCTTGTTCCAGCGCGTGGTTTGATTGGATACTCAACTGAGTTCTTGTCAATGACTCGTGGTTACGGTATCATGAACCATACCTTTGACCAATACTTGCCATTGATTCCAGGCGAAATTGGTGGTCGTCACCGTGGTGCCCTTGTTTCTATCGATGCTGGTAAGGCTACAACTTACTCAATCATGTCTATCGAAGAACGTGGTACGATCTTTGTCAACCCAGGTACTGAGGTTTATGAAGGAATGATCATCGGTGAAAACTCTCGTGAAAATGACTTGACAGTTAACATCACTAAGGCCAAACAAATGACCAACGTTCGTTCAGCTACTAAGGACCAAACAGCTGTTATCAAGACTCCTCGTATCTTGACACTTGAAGAGTCTCTTGAGTTCTTGAACGACGATGAGTACATGGAAGTAACGCCTGAGTCTATCCGTTTGCGTAAACAAATCCTTAATAAGGCAGAGCGTGAGAAAGCTAACAAGAAGAAAAAATCAGCTGAATAAGAGCTAGAAAGAGATAAAGATGGTTTATTTAATCATAGGACTCCTCTTATTACTACTCTATGTATTTGCAACACCACAAAGCATTAAAGGGACAGTCAATATCGTCCTTGTCGTCTTTGCTTTCGTAGCACTTTTGATTTTGCTGATGCTGTCTGTCCTGCAAATCTTTCAGCTACCGACAGAATTCTTTATCGCAATCGCCATGCTCTTCCTAGCATACTTTAGCTTGCGAGATATTACCCTCATGTCGGTTAATAAAAGTAAAAGAAGATAAAAAGAGAGTTTCGGCTCTCTTTTTGCTTGTTAGAATGCCCAATCTGAGCATTTTCATTTAGAATTATTTCCATAAAAATGGTAAAATAGTAAGAGTAGAAATGGAGTTCGAGACATGAAAGTAATAGATCAATTTAAAAATAAGAAAGTCCTTGTTTTAGGTTTGGCTAAGTCTGGTGAATCTGCAGCTCGTTTGTTGGACAAGCTAGGTGCCATTGTGACGGTAAATGACGGAAAACCTTTCGAGGACAATCCAGCTGCGCAAAGTTTGCTGGAAGAAGGGATCAAGGTTATCACAGGTGGCCATCCTTTGGAACTCTTAGATGAAGAGTTTGCCCTCATGGTGAAAAATCCAGGTATCCCTTACAGCAATCCCATGATTGAAAAGGCTTTGGCAAAGGGAATTCCAGTCTTGACTGAGGTGGAATTGGCCTACTTGATTTCAGAGGCGCCAATTATCGGTATCACAGGTTCAAATGGAAAAACAACTACAACGACCATGATTGGGGAAGTTTTGACTGCTGCCGGGCAACATGGTCTCTTATCAGGAAATATCGGCTATCCTGCCAGTCAAGTTGCCCAAACAGTGTCAGACAAGGATACGCTTGTCATGGAACTTTCTTCTTTCCAACTCATGGGCGTTCAAGAATTCCATCCAGAGATTGCGGTTATTACTAACCTCATGCCAACTCATATCGATTATCATGGTTCCTTTGAGGAATATGTAGCGGCCAAGTGGAATATCCAGAACAAGATGACAGTAGCTGATTTCCTTGTCTTGAACTTTAACCAAGACTTGGCAAAAGAATTGGCTACTAAAACACGTGCCACTGTTGTGCCATTTTCAACACAGGAAAAGGTTGATGGTGCTTATCTGGAAGATGGTAAACTCTACTTCCGAGGGGAAGTGGTCATGGCAGCGAGTGAAATCGGTGTTCCAGGTAGCCACAATGTGGAAAATGCCCTTGCGACTATTGCTGTAGCCAAGCTTCGTGGTGTGGATAACCAAACCATCAAAGAAACTCTTTCAGCCTTTGGTGGTGTCAAACACCGTCTCCAGTTTGTGGATGAAATCAAAGGTGTCAAATTCTATAATGATAGCAAATCAACCAATATCTTGGCTACTCAAAAAGCCTTGTCAGGATTTGACAACAGCAAGGTAGTCTTGATTGCAGGTGGCTTGGACCGTGGCAATGAGTTTGATGAATTGGTTCCAGATATTACTGGACTCAAGAAGATGGTCATTCTCGGTCAATCTGCAGAACGTGTTAAACGAGCAGCAGATAAGGCTGGTGTGGCTTATGTGGATGCGACTGATATTGCAGATGCGACCCGCAAGGCCTACGAGCTTGCGACTAAAGGTGACGTGGTTCTCCTCAGTCCTGCCAATGCCAGCTGGGATATGTATGCTAACTTTGAAGTACGTGGCGACCTCTTTATCGACACAGTAGCGGAGTTAAAGGAATAATATGAAAAAAATTGTCTTTACAGGTGGGGGGACGGTTGGACACGTTACCCTCAACCTTTTGTTAATGCCCAAGTTCATCGAAGATGGCTGGGAAGTCCACTATATTGGGGATAAACGTGGGATCGAACACCAAGAAATCCTCAAGTCTGGTCTAGATGTCACCTTCCATTCCATTGCTACTGGGAAATTACGTCGTTATTTCTCTTGGCAAAATATGCTGGACGTCTTTAAAGTTGGTTGGGGAATTGTCCAATCGCTCTTTATCATGTTGCGACTTCGTCCACAAGCCCTCTTTTCAAAGGGAGGTTTTGTCTCTGTGCCGCCAGTTATCGCTGCGCGTGTGTCTGGAGTGCCTGTCTTTATTCACGAATCGGACCTATCTATGGGATTGGCTAATAAAATCGCCTATAAATTTGCGACGAAGATGTATTCAACCTTTGAGCAGGCTTCCAGTTTGTCTAAGGTTGAGCATGTGGGAGCGGTGACCAAGGTTTCAGACCAAAAAACTCCTGACCCCGATGAATTGGTGGATATTCAAACCCACTTTAATTCAAAATTGCCAACGGTGCTGTTTGTTGGTGGTTCGGCAGGTGCTCGTGTTTTTAACCAGTTGGTGACAGACCATAAGAAAGAACTGACAGAGCGCTACAATATTATCAATCTAACTGGAGATTCTAGCCTGAACGAGTTGAGCCAAAATCTTTTTCGTGTTGACTATGTGACCAATCTCTATCAGCCCTTGATGGAATTGGCTGATATTGTTGTGACACGAGGTGGTGCCAATACGATTTTTGAGCTCTTGGCTATGGCAAAATTACATGTCATTGTGCCGCTTGGTCGTGAAGCAAGTCGTGGTGACCAGATTGAAAATGCAGCCTATTTTGTTAAGAAAGGCTATGCAGAAGAACTTCAAGAAAGTGATTTGACCTTGGATAGTTTAGAAGAGAAGCTGTCTCACTTACTAAGTCACAAGGAAGACTATCAAGCTAAGATGAAGGCTTCAAAGGAATTGAAATCTCTAGCAGATTTTTACCAATTGTTGAAAAAAGATTTATCATAAGGAAAGTAAATGTCAAAAGATAAGAAAAATGAGGGCAAAGAAATCCTCGAAGAATTTAAAGAGTTATCAGAATGGCAGAAACGAAACCAAGAATATCTAAAAAAGAAGGCTGAAGAAGAGGAGGCCCTAGCTGAGGAGAAGGAAAAGGAAAGACAAGCTCGAATGGCTTCAACATCTGAAAAGTCAGATGAAACTGGGGACCAAGAGAGTGAACCTGAACCAAAAGACCCAGAATCAGCTAAGAATGATGCTAAAGAAAAAGTAGAAGAGTCAGAAGACGTCAAAAAAGAAGTATCCAAGGAAGAATCAAAGTCTAAAAAGACAGAGAAAGAGGATAAACGGGATAAAAAGGTAGAGAAAAAGCCTGTAAAGGAAAAAACGGTCAAACCGAAAATTCCAGGAGTTCATATCTGGCGGGCTATCTCGATTTTGTTTCTCAGTCTGATTTTATTGGTTGTCTCTGCCTACTTGCTCAGTCCTTATGCGACCATGAAGGATATTAGTGTTGAGGGAACAGTTCAAACTACAGCTGATGATATTCGACAGGTTTCAGGCATTCAGGATTCGGATTATACGATTAACCTTCTGCTAGAGAAGGCAAAATATGAAGAGCAGATCAAGTCTAACTATTGGGTTGAATCAGCTCAGCTTGTCTATCAATTTCCAACTAAGTTTACTATTAAGGTTAAGGAATATGATATAGTTGCCTACTATGTTTCTGGAGAAAGTCATTATCCAATCCTTTCAAGTGGTCAGCTTGAGACCAGTGCGGTGAGTTTGGTGAGTCTGCCAGAAACTTATATTTCAGTTCTCTTTAATGATAGCGAACAAATCAAAGCCTTTACCTCAGAACTTGCTCAAATTAGTCCAGAACTCAAGGCGGCTATCCAGAAGGTTGAATTAGCTCCAAGTAAGGTCACATCAGATTTAATTCGATTGACTATGAATGATTCAGACGAAGTCTTGGTTCCTCTATCTGAAATGAGTAAGAAACTGCCTTACTATAGTAAGATTAAGACACAATTGTCAGAACCTAGTGTGATTGACATGGAAGCTGGAATTTACAGTTACACTGTGGCGGATAAATTAATTATGGAGGCTGAGGAAAAAGCTAAGCAAGAGGCTAAGGAAGCTGAGAAAAAACAGAAAGAGGAAGAGAAGAAAAGACTGGAAGAACAGCAGAATAAACTGGAAGAGGAGAAGAAAAAGCTGGAGGAAGAGAGCAATCGAAACCAAACTACTCGGCGTTCATCGCGTCGATAGGGTTTACATTTCTCTCATAGTTCTTTAGCGACCATGTTTTTACTTGACAAGTGCTAGTAGAAATAATAGAATAATAGAAAACCTTTAAAGCAGTCCAGAGAGGCAGCTAAGGTTAGACGGTGAAAGGGTGGAGACTACCTATTTTTCGTGGAACCTTGCTGTTGGCAGGTTCCTTTTTTCTTGGCTTCTGTTGCCCAGACTCTCTCACTAGTAAAGGTAAAAGGAGAAACCTATGCGAGAACATCGTCCAGTCATTGCTCTTGATTTTCCTAGTTTTGAGGCGGTCAAGGAATTTTTAGCTCTTTTTCCAGTAGAAGAAAGCCTTTATCTAAAGGTAGGGATGGAGCTTTATTACGCAACGGGGCCTGAGATTATTTCCTATTTAAAAAACTTGGGACATAGCGTCTTTCTTGATCTTAAACTTCATGACATTCCCAATACAGTCAAGTCAGCCATGAAGATCTTGTCTCAGCTTGGTGTAGACATGACCAATGTTCATGCGGCTGGTGGTGTAGAGATGATGAAGGCTGCGCGTGAAGGTCTTGGAAGTCAAGCCAAATTGATCGCTGTCACTCAGCTCACATCAACATCAGAAGCTCAGATGCAGGAGTTTCAAAATATCCAAACCAGCCTGCAAGAGTCTGTGATTCATTATGCTAAGAAGACAGCTGAAGCGGGATTAGATGGTGTTGTTTGCTCGGCTCAGGAAGTGCAAGTCATCAAGCAGGCTACCAATCCAGATTTTATCTGTCTGACACCGGGCATTCGTCCTGCAGGTGCTGCAGTAGGAGATCAAAAACGCGTCATGACGCCAGCGGATGCTTATCAAATCGGTAGTGACTATATCGTAGTGGGACGTCCCATTACCCAAGCTGAGGATCCTGTTGCAGCTTATCATGCCATCAAGGATGAATGGACACAGGACTAGAATTAAAGAAATAGATTAGAAAAACAAAAGGAGAAGACCATGACACTTGCTAAAGATATCGCTAGCCACCTCTTGAAAATTCAAGCCGTTTACCTCAAACCAGAGGAGCCTTTCACTTGGGCATCTGGTATCAAGTCACCCATTTACACTGATAATCGTGTGACACTAGCCTATCCAGAAACTCGTACCCTAATTGAAAATGGTTTTGTAGATGCTATCAAAGAAGCCTTTCCAGAGGTAGAAGTGATTGCAGGAACTGCAACAGCAGGGATTCCACACGGAGCTATTATTGCTGATAAGATGGACTTGCCTTTTGCCTACATCCGTAGCAAACCAAAAGACCACGGAGCAGGCAACCAAATCGAAGGCCGTGTAGCTCAAGGTCAAAAAATGGTAGTGGTTGAAGACCTGATTTCAACAGGTGGTTCTGTTCTTGAGGCCGTAGCAGCAGCTAAACGCGAAGGTGCAGATGTACTTGGTGTTGTAGCGATTTTCAGTTACCAATTGCCAAAAGCAGATAAGAACTTCTCAGATGCAGGTGTCAAACTTGTGACGCTTTCTAACTACAGTGAACTCATTCACCTAGCCCAAGAAGAAGGCTATATCACACCAGAAGGACTCGACCTTCTAAAACGCTTTAAAGAAGACCAAGAAAATTGGCAAAATTCTTAAAACATAGAAAATCAGGTAGTCGCTAGGATTACCTGATTTTGTTTTATGTGACTATTAGTCCGTCTCGCTCCGTTAGGTGCGAGACAAAACAACCACCCGCTATGCGGGTGCGCGTCGAAGGTTATACCAAAAAAACTC
>NZ_NCVG01000009.1:0-436 GCF_002096835.1 Streptococcus mitis
TCTTACCATCTTTTTCTTTCAATGGTAATTCAACAGTGCCACCTGGTTTGCCATTTTCTTTGTCGTACTCTGGTGTGTAGATGTCTTTGTCTTGGTTTGTGACTGTTACTTCTACTGGTACAGTATCTGTTGAACCGTCTGGATAAGTTACCGTGATTTCGCCTGTAATCTTATCACCTGGTTTCGCTCCTTCTGGAATAGTTACCGTTACTTTACCATCTTTGTCGACTGTAATTCCTGGGGTATTACTTTCGAACTTAGTTCCTGATGGAATTTTCTTACCATCTTTTTCTTTCAATGGTAATTCAACAGTGCCACCTGGTTTGCCATTTTCTTTGTCGTACTCTGGTGTGTAGATGTCTTTGTCTTGGTTTGTGACTGTTACTTCTACTGGTACAGTATCTGTTGAACCGTCTGGATAAGTTACCGTGATTTC
>NZ_NCVG01000014.1:0-38699 GCF_002096835.1 Streptococcus mitis
ATACACCTGTACCCATGCCGAACACAGAAGTTAAGCCCTAGAACGCCGGAAGTAGTTGGGGGTTGCCCCCTGTGAGATATGGAAGTCGCTTAGCTCTAGGGAGTTTAGCTCAGCTGGGAGAGCATCTGCCTTACAAGCAGAGGGTCAGCGGTTCGATCCCGTTAACTCCCATTTAAGCGGGTGTAGTTTAGTGGTAAAACTACAGCCTTCCAAGCTGTTGTCGCGAGTTCGATTCTCGTCACCCGCTTTGAACTTTGTTCAATTACCAAGTTTTTTAACTTGGGCGCGTAGCTCAGGTGGTTAGAGCGCACGCCTGATAAGCGTGAGGTCGGTGGTTCGAGTCCACTCGTGCCCATAAAGTTTGGTCCGTTGGTCAAGGGGTTAAGACACCGCCTTTTCACGGCGGTAACACGGGTTCGAATCCCGTACGGACTATTTTGGAGGATTACCCAAGTCCGGCTGAAGGGAACGGTCTTGAAAACCGTCAGGCGTGTAAAAGCGTGCGTGGGTTCGAATCCCACATCCTCCTTTTCTATTAACGCGGGATGGAGCAGCTCGGTAGCTCGTCGGGCTCATAACCCGAAGGTCGTAGGTTCAAATCCTGCTCCCGCAATAAGGCTCGGTAGCTCAGTTGGTAGAGCAATGGATTGAAGCTCCATGTGTCGGCGGTTCGATTCCGTCTCGCGCCATTTATATGTTTTGGAAGGGTAGCGAAGAGGCTAAACGCGGCGGACTGTAAATCCGCTCCTTCGGGTTCGGGGGTTCGAATCCCTCCCCTTCCATTTTACGGGCATAGTTTAAAGGTAGAACTAAGGTCTCCAAAACCTTCAGTGTGGGTTCAATTCCTACTGCCCGTGTTAATAGAATTATGGCGGGTGTGGTGAAGTGGTTAACACACCAGATTGTGGCTCTGGCATGCGTGGGTTCGATCCCCATCACTCGCCTATTTTATATTATTGGGGTATAGCCAAGCGGTAAGGCAAGGGACTTTGACTCCCTCATGCGTTGGTTCGAATCCAGCTACCCCAGTTACTATTTGCCGGCGTGGCGGAATTGGCAGACGCGCTGGACTCAAAATCCAGTGTCCGCAAGGACGTGCCGGTTCGACCCCGGCCGCCGGTATAGTATAGCGTTAGGAACGTAGTTAATCTTCGTTCCTTTTTTATATTATTTTTGTTATAATAATAGTTATTCAAATGTTATTTAGATTATGAAAGTGTAGGGAAGTATGTCTCGTTCTATCGATTTATTAAAACATCGGTATTTGAAAAATATTAAAGAAAATCCTGAATTGTTTATCGGGATTGAGCTGGAATATCCCGTTGTAAACTTGGAAGGGGATGCTACAGATATTGAACTTATCAAGTACTTATTCCGATATTTAGTTTCTTATTTTGATTTAACTGTAGAAAAGGTTGATGATTTTGGAAACCCTATTCAGTTAGTAGATCCGATAAGTCAGGATGCTATTTTATTTGAAGTTTCTTATACAACGATTGAGTTTGCATTTGGTAAGGCTGAAACGATACAAGAGGTTGAAGAACGTTTTAGTATTTATATGGAAGCAATCCAGAAGAAGTTAGCTGAATCAAATCATGCTATTGTTGGCTGTGGTATTCATCCCAACTGGGATAAAAATGAGAATTGTCCAGTGGCTTATCCACGCTATCAGATGTTGATGGACTATTTGAGTTTGAGCAGAAATGTGACTGAATCAGACTTACATCATTTCCCTGAATATGGTGCTTTTATCTGTGGGAGTCAGATTCAGCTGGATGTTTCAAAGTCTAACTACTTATGGGTGATTAATGCTTTTACCCAAATTGAAGCGGCTAAGGCGTATTTATTTGCCAATTCTGAGTTTTCAGGTGAGGATTGGGATACGAAAATTGCAAGGGATATTTTCTGGGAAGAATCGATGCATGGTATCTATCCAGAAAATGTCGGAGTCAATGCTAGGCTCTTTAAAGATGAGGATGATTTTTTTGATTATCTAGATCATTCTGCAATTTTTACTGCGGAACGTGATGAACAAACCTATTATTTTTATCCGATTCAGGCAAGGGACTATTTGCCTACACCTGAAATTCAAGCATATGCACTTAATGGGGATGAGATTATTATTTATCCTCAAGAGAAGGATTTTGAAACCCATCGTAGTTATCAGTACCAAGACTTAACGACTCGCGGAACAGTTGAGTTTCGTAGTGTGTGTACTCAACCTCTAGAGAGCACCTTCGCTTCAGCAGCTTTTCACTTAGGATTGTTGGTTAATTTAGATAAGTTAGAAGCTTACTTAGATACAGCACCTTTCTTTAAAGAATTTGGGAGAGATTATAAGTTTTTAAGGAGACAATTTTCTAAGAAGAAGCTTACAGATGAGGAAGAAACCGCGATAATAGAGTTTTCAAAAGACTTACTCCAGCTAGCTGAGGAAGGACTGGAGATGAGAAATAAGCAAGAAATGACCTACTTACAGCCTTTGAAAGAAGAATTGGGACTATAATTTCTCTTATAAAGGGAGAATTTTCTGAAAAATCATGATATAATGGTAGAGACTATAGATAAAGGATAGAGAGTAATGACATTAGTTTATCAATCAACGCGTGATGCGAAAAATACAGTAACTGCTAGTCAAGCTATTTTGCAAGGTTTGGCGACGGATGGTGGTTTATTTACACCGGTTACTTATCCAAAGGTAGATTTGGACTTTGACAAATTAAAAGATGCTTCTTATCAGGAAGTTGCTAAGTTAGTTTTGTCAGCATTTTTAGATGACTTTACAGCTGAGGAGTTGGACTACTGTATCAACAATGCTTACGATAGCAAATTTGATACTCCAGCTATCGCGCCATTAGTGAAATTAGACGGACAATACAACTTGGAACTTTTCCATGGTTCAACAATTGCTTTTAAGGATATGGCCTTGTCTATTTTGCCATACTTTATGACAACAGCTGCTAAGAAGCATGGTTTGGAGAACAAGATTGTCATCTTAACAGCGACATCTGGTGACACGGGGAAAGCTGCTATGGCAGGGTTTGCGGATGTGCCTGGAACTGAGATTATCGTCTTTTATCCAAAGGATGGTGTCAGCAAGGTTCAAGAGTTGCAAATGACCACTCAGACTGGCGATAATACTCATGTTATCGCTATTGATGGTAACTTTGATGATGCCCAAACAAATGTGAAGCATATGTTTAACGATGTGGCTCTTCGTGAAAAATTAGCGGCAAACAAGTTGCAATTTTCGTCAGCTAACTCTATGAACATTGGCCGTTTGGTACCACAAATTGTTTATTATGTTTATGCTTACGCTCACTTGGTCAAGACTGGTGAGATTGTGGCTGGTGATAAGGTCAACTTCACAGTACCAACAGGAAACTTTGGAAATATCTTGGCTGCCTTTTATGCTAAACAAATCGGTCTTCCAGTTGGTAAATTGATCTGTGCTTCAAATGACAACAATGTTTTGACAGACTTCTTCAAGACACGTGTTTACGATAAGAAACGTGAGTTTAAGGTGACAACTAGCCCATCTATGGATATCTTGGTATCTTCAAACTTGGAGCGTTTGATTTTCCATCTTTTGGGTAATGATGCGGTTAAGACAGCTGAACTCATGAATGCTTTGAATAGCCAAGGTCAATATGAGTTGACTAATTTTGATACAGAGATTCTTGACCTCTTTGCAGCTGAATATGCGACTGAGGAAGAAACGGCAGCAGAAATCAAGCGTATTTATGAGGCAGATTCTTATATCGAGGATCCACATACGGCGGTTGCCTCGGCAGTTTATAAGAAATACCAAGCGGCTACTGGCGATGTGACTAAGACAGTGATTGCTTCAACAGCGAGTCCATACAAGTTCCCAGTGGTTGCAGTAGAAGCTGTAACAGGTAAAGTAGGCTTGACTGACTTTGAAGCCTTGGCTCAATTACATGATATTTCAGGAGTTGCAGTGCCACCAGCAGTTGACGGGCTTGAAACAGCTCCTGTTCGTCACAAGACAACAGTGGCAGCTGCTGATATGCAAGCAGCGGTTGAGGCTTATCTAGGACTTTAAGACAGAGGGAGTAAACTCGGTTGGGAAACCAACTGAGTTTCTTTTCATCAGGAGGAAGGATTGTTTAAGAAAAATAAAGACATTCTTAATATTGCCTTGCCAGCTATGGGCGAAAACTTTTTGCAGATGCTCATGGGGATGGTGGATAGTTACTTGGTAGCCCACTTGGGCTTGATAGCTATTTCGGGTGTATCAGTAGCTGGCAATATTATCACGATTTATCAGGCGATTTTCATCGCTCTGGGAGCTGCTATTTCCAGTGTTATTTCAAAAAATTTGGGGCAGAAGGATCAATCTATGCTAGCCTATCATGTGACTGAGGCATTGAAGATTACCTTACTATTAAGTTTCCTTTTAGGATTTTTGTCCATCTTCGCTGGGAAAGAGATGATAGGACTTTTGGGGACGGAGAGAGATGTAGCTGAGAGTGGTGGACTCTACCTATCTTTGGTAGGCGGATCGATTGTTCTCTTAGGTTTAATGACTAGTCTGGGAGCCTTGATTCGTGCAACGCATAATCCACGTCTGCCTCTCTATGTTAGTTTTTTATCCAATGCCTTGAATATTCTTTTTTCAAGTCTAGCTATTTTTGTTCTGGATATGGGGATAGCTGGTGTTGCTTGGGGGACAATTCTGTCTCGTTTGGTAGGTCTTGTGATTTTATGGTCGCAATTAAAGTTGCCTTTTGAGAAACCGACTTTTGGTTTAGATAAGGAACTATTGACCTTAGCGTTGCCAGCAGCTGGAGAGAGGCTCATGATGAGGGCTGGAGATGTCGTGATCATTGCCTTGGTTGTTTCTTTTGGAACGGAGGCGGTGGCTGGAAATGCAGTCGGAGAAGTCTTGACCCAGTTTAACTATATGCCTGCCTTTGGCGTCGCTACTGCAACGGTCATGCTGGTAGCTCGAGCAGTTGGAGAGGATAATTGGGAAAGAGTAGCTAATTTGAGCAAGCAAACCTTTTGGCTTTCTCTGCTTCTCATGTTGCCCTTGACGCTTAGTGTCTATGCCTTGGGTATACCACTAACTCATCTCTATACGACTGATTCTCTAGCGGTGGAGGCTAGTGTGCTAGTGACACTTTTTTCACTACTTGGTACTCCTATGACGATAGGAACAGTCATCTATACAGCAGTCTGGCAGGGTTTGGGCAATGCTCGGCTTCCCTTTTATGCGACAAGTATAGGAATGTGGTGTATCCGCATTGGAACAGGATATCTGATGGGGATTGTGCTTGGTTGGGGCTTGCCCGGTATTTGGGCCGGAACCCTTTTGGATAATGGTTTTCGTTGGTTATTTCTACGTTACCGTTACCAGCGTTATATGAGCTTGAAAGGATAGGAAATGCAAAAAACAGCTTTTATTTGGGATTTAGATGGGACTTTATTGGATTCTTACGAAGCGATTTTATCAGGAATTGAGGAAACTTTTGCTCAGTTTTCTATTCCTTATGATAAGGAGCAGGTGAGGGAGTTTATTCTCAAGTTTTCTGTGCAGGATTTACTTGTGCAGGTGGCAGAAGAGAGAAAGCTGGATGTGGAAATGCTAAATCAGGTGCGTGCCCAGAGTTTGGCTGAGAAGAATGCTCAGGTAGTTTTGATGCCAGGTGCGCGTGATGTGCTAGCTTGGGCAGAGGCATCAGGAATTCAGCAGTTTGTTTACACTCATAAGGGAGACAATGCTCTTACCATTCTCAGAGATTTGGGTTTGGAATCTTATTTTACAGAGATTTTAACCAGTCAGAGTGGTTTTGTGCGGAAGCCAAGTCCAGAAGCGGCTACCTATCTGTTAGACAAGTATCAGTTGGATTCTGAGAAGACCTATTATATAGGGGATCGGACTCTGGATGTGGAATTTGCCCAGAATAGTGGGATTCAAAGTATCAACTTTTTAGAGTCGACTTATGAAGGAAATCACAGGATTCAAGCGTTAGCAGATATTTCCCGTTTTTTTGAGGCTGAGCAATAAAAAGATTGTGTCAGTTTTGTGACAGAGACCTAACAAACTATTTCAAGTAACTGAGTTTGTTACAAGGAATAGACAGTTCTATTAAATAGGCCCGAGAGGGCTTTTTTTCTTCTTTTTTTGTGTTATGATAGACAGGTACTCATTTGAAAGGAATTTGAAAGAATGAAGAAAAGAATATTATTAGCCTCAACGGTAGCTCTATCATTTGCCCCAGTATTGGCAACTCAAGCAGAAGAAGTTCTTTGGACTGCACGTAGTGTTGAGCAAATTCAAAATGATTTGACTAAAACGGACAACAAAACTAGTTATACCGTTCAATATGGTGATACCCTGAGCACTATTGCAGAAGCCTTGGGTGTAGATGTCACAGTTCTTGCGAATTTGAATAAAATCACTAATATGGACTTGATTTTCCCAGAAACTGTTTTGACAACGACTGTCAATGAAGCTGAAGAAGTAACAGAAGTTGAAATCCAAACTCCTCAAGCAGACTCTAGTGAAGAAGTGACAACTGCGACAGCAGATTTGACAACCAATCAAGTGACGGTTGATGATCAAACTGTTCAGGTTGCAGACCTTTCTCAACCGATTGCAGAAGCTCCAAAAGCGGTAGAAACTACAAGAACAAAAGAAGTGGCATCAAGTTCAGAAGTTGCAGAGAAAGTTGCTACTGCAGAAAAAGTGGCACCATCTACAGAAACTTCTGTCCCAGAGGAGCAAACAGCCGAAACAAGTAGTGCAGTTGCAGAAGCAGCTCCTCAGGCAACGACTCCAGCTGAGAAAGATGAAACACAAGCAAGCACTCAAACTGAATCAGCAGTGGAAGCAACCACAATACCAGTAGAAGAAAAAGCACCTGAAACAACTGCAACAAGTTCAGAAGAAGCAAAAGAAGTAGCATCATCAAGTGAAGCTACAGCAGCAGTTTCTACTTATCAACCAGAAGAGGCGAAAACAGTTTCAACAACTTACGCGGCTCCAGCTGCGCCCGATTACGCTGGACTGGTAGTAGCGAAATCTGAAAATGCTGGCCTTCAACCACAAACAGCTGCCTTTAAAGAAGAAATCGCCAACTTGTTTGGCATCACATCCTTTAGTGGTTACCGTCCAGGAGACAGTGGAGATCACGGAAAAGGTTTGGCTATCGACTTTATGGTACCAGAAAGTTCAGAACTAGGGGATAAGATTGCGGAATACGCTATTCAAAACATGGCCAGCCGTGGAATTAGTTACATTATTTGGAAACAACGTTTCTATGCTCCATTCGATAGCAAATATGGGCCAGCTAATACTTGGAACCCAATGCCAGACCGTGGTAGCGTGACAGAAAATCACTATGATCACGTTCACGTTTCAATGAATGGATAAACCAGACTTGGTAATATCATTTTGACGAATGAGATCTAGCTTTCATGATTGGAAGTAAGTCTCGTTCGTTTTTCTTTGTCATACTCTTCGAAAGTCTCTTCAAACCACGTCAGCTTCGCCTTGCCGTACTCAAGTATAGCCTGCGGCTAGCTTCCTAGTTTGCTCTTTGATTTTCATTGAGTATCAATATGAATGGAAATTTGAAGATTGATCAGGCTGCTTTGACAAGGCATTTTAAAATTTTAGAAAAGGAAGGTTTGGTGGAGCGTCATCGTAATCCTGAAAATCAGCGGGAAGTATTGGTAGAGGCTACGAAGTATGCCAAGGAGCAGTTAGTGGTGAATCCTCCTCTGAAGCATATCAAGGTTAAGGAAGAGATGGAAAGTATCTTAACAGAATCTGAAAAAACAGAACTCAGCCGTTTATTAAATAAATTGGTTTTGGGTATTGAAAATATAGAAATTTAAGGAGAAATAGATGTCAATTATTACAATCATTTTAGCAACGATTGTTGCTTTGGAGCATTTTTACATTTTTTATTTGGAAAGTATTGCAACGCAATCAGATGCGACTAGTCGTGTCTTTAACATGGACAAGGAAGAACTGGCTCGTCCGTCAGTAAGTTCATTGTTTAAAAATCAAGGGATTTATAATGCTCTGTAGGAGTCTTTCTCTTGTATGGGATTTATTTCTCACAGAATTTAGAAATTGTGACTATTTTTGTTTTATTTGTGATTGGTGCTGCGGCTTATGGCTCTCTCACAGCAGATAAGAAAATTATTTTGAAGCAAGGTGGACCAGCTATTTTGGCCTTGATTAGTATTTTTCTCTTTAAATAAACTTTAATGCCGGTCTGATCCTCTCTAGTCCTTTTCACTCCAGAATAAGGGAAATATGTTATACTTGTTTTTAAGAAAATAGTTTCATGGAATTGGTTGTAAGGAGTTAGAAATGAAAGTATTAGTGACAGGTTTTGAGCCCTTTGGAGGGGAAAAGGTTAATCCAGCTTTGGAGGCCATTAAAGGTTTACCAGCTGAAATCCATGGTGCTGAGGTCCGTTGGCTAGAAGTGCCAACAGTCTTTCACAAATCGGCCCAAGTATTGGAAGAAGAAATGAGTCGTTATCAACCGGACTTTGTCCTTTGTATCGGCCAAGCAGGTGGAAGAACCAGCTTGACACCTGAGCGAGTGGCTATAAATCAAGACGATGCACGCATTCCTGATAACGAAGGTAATCAGCCGATTGACCTTCCCATTCGTCCAGATGGTGCTCCGGCTTACTTTAGTAGTTTGCCGATTAAAGCGATGGTTCAAGCTATAAAAAAAGAGGGATTGCCGGCCTCTGTTTCTAATACAGCAGGGACTTTTGTCTGCAATCATTTGATGTATCAGGCCCTCTATTTGGTAGAAAAGAAATTTCCCCATGTTAAGGCAGGTTTTATGCATATTCCTTATATGATGGAACAGGTGGTGAATCGACCGACCACTCCAGCTATGAGTTTAGTGGATATTAGGCGAGGGATAGAAGCAGCAATCGGGGCTATTATAGAACATGGAGATCAGGATCTCAAGTTGGTAGGCGGAGAAACTCATTGATAGAAAAAAGCTTGAGGGGAAACCTTCAAGCTTTTGGACGTTTTCGAGCCAGTACTGCCCGGTAGAAAATTATTTTATTGATTTGAATGTAGGGTAGGAGTGAGAAACTAGCAATTCCAAAAGTAATCCAATTGAGGAAGTACCAAGGAAGGAGTTGTAGGTCTAGAATAAAGCGCTGAAATTTGTAGCCTTTCATCAGGAAACGGCTGGTTTTTAGGATTTGTCCTGGTTTAGCTTGTCCTAAGTCTAGGGTATCACAGAGGAGAAATTCTACCTGCGAATAGGCATAGTATTGTGGGATATAGAGACTATTTCCGACAATCATCAAGAGGATACTTGCTAGAAAGTAAAGACCAAAGGTCATGAGGAAACGCTCAGTTTCAATTGACGTGAGATCCAGATTGGGAAACTCAGGATGAAGAACTACGAATTTCTTTGCTAGAAAGCTACTGTAAAAAAGAAAGTAAATTCCAAGCAAACTAGGAATACTCCATAAGAAGAGATAGAAACGTTTGAGGAGAAGAGTCAAAAAGGTTTGTGAAAAGTGCTCTTCTTTAAATAGAGTGAGACTATTTTTGACGGATAGTTCTGTATCAGGATTCTTGATGAGTTTCAGTGTTGTATAGACTGAACTGGTTAGAAGTATTGTTCCGATAAAGGAGACTAATAGAGGAAAAAGGTAGGCTTGGAATACATGACCAAACACGCTTAAAAAGGGTTGTTCTAAAACACTCTCGTTGATGCGCTCTAAGGGATTGAGGAAGCCAGACAAGATGACCAGCATGCTAGGTAAGAGATAGACGAGAAAGAGGCGGGGATTTTCAGCCTGAAATTGTCTAGCTTGCAGACGAACAGTTTTTAAATCAATTTTTCGGTATTTCATTCTCTCATTATACCATAGTTCGTGACAGTTCCTACTTTTTTTGATAAAATCATACAGTATGCCCTTGGGCACAAAGTATGAACTGGGACTGTCTTTCCCAGCTTCGGAGGTAAAAAATGTCAGATTCACCAATCAAATATCGTTTGATTAAGAAAGAAAAACACACGGGAGCTCGTCTGGGAGAAATCATCACTCCCCACGGTACCTTTCCAACACCTATGTTTATGCCGGTTGGGACACAAGCCACTGTCAAAACTCAGTCGCCTGAAGAATTGAAGGAGATGGGTTCGGGAATTATCCTGTCAAACACTTATCATCTCTGGCTTCGTCCAGGAGATGAACTCATCGCACGCGCAGGTGGACTTCATAAGTTCATGAATTGGGATCAGCCAATTTTGACGGATAGTGGTGGTTTCCAGGTTTATTCCTTAGCAGATAGTCGCAATATCACAGAAGAAGGGGTAACCTTTAAAAACCATCTCAATGGTTCTAAGATGTTCCTATCGCCAGAAAAAGCTATCTCTATTCAGAATAATCTAGGCTCAGACATCATGATGTCTTTTGACGAATGTCCCCAGTTTTATCAGCCTTATGACTACGTGAAGAAATCAATCGAGCGTACCAGTCGTTGGGCTGAGCGTGGTTTGAAGGCTCATCGTCGCCCGCATGACCAAGGATTATTTGGAATTGTGCAAGGGGCAGGATTTGAAGACCTGCGTCGCCAATCAGCTCATGACCTTGTCAGCATGGACTTCCCAGGCTACTCTATCGGTGGTTTGGCAGTGGGAGAAACCCACGAAGAGATGAATGCTGTCTTGGACTTCACAACCCAACTGCTTCCTGAAAATAAACCTCGTTATCTGATGGGTGTGGGAGCGCCAGATAGCTTGATTGATGGGGTGATTCGTGGGGTGGATATGTTTGATTGTGTCTTGCCGACTCGTATCGCTCGTAATGGGACTTGTATGACCAGTCAAGGTCGTTTGGTTGTAAAAAATGCTCAGTTTGCTGAGGACTTTACGCCACTGGATCCTGAGTGTGATTGCTACACATGTAAGAACTATACACGCGCTTATCTTCGTCACCTGCTCAAGGCTGATGAAACCTTTGGTATCCGCTTGACTAGCTACCACAATCTTTACTTCTTGCTTAACCTGATGAAGCAAGTGCGACAAGCCATCATGGATGACAATCTCTTGGAATTCCGTGAGTATTTTATTGAAAAATATGGCTATAATAAATCAGGCCGTAATTTTTAAACTGGAATAGATATAAGCTAAAAATCCTAAGTTTTCTCTTGGGATTTTTCTTCTTTTTTTGATAGAATAAAGTGTATAATGAAAGGGAGAATAAACTCGTATGCGTATTAAATGGTTTTCCTTGATTAGGATTACAGGTTTACTTTTGGTACTCTTGTATCATTTCTTTCAGACGATCTTTCCTGGAGGATTTTTCGGGGTAGATGTCTTTTTTACATTTTCAGGTTTCCTGATTACAGCTCTACTTATCGAAGAATTTTCTAAAAGTCATGAAATTGATTTGGTTGGATTTTTTAGGAGACGCTTTTATCGTATCGTGCCACCTGTGGTTTTGATGGTCTTGGTGACCATGCCCTTTACCTTTCTAGTTCGCCAAGATTATGTGGCTGGAATTGGGGGTCAGATTGCGGGTGTTTTAGGCTTCATGACCAACTTCTATGAGCTCCTAACAGGTGGGAGTTATGAATCTCAGTTCATTCCACATTTGTTTGTTCATAATTGGAGCTTGGCCGTTGAGGTTCACTACTATATTCTTTGGGGATTGGCAGTTTGGTTCTTATCCAAACAGGCTAAATCAAATGGTCAGTTGAAGGGGATGGTCTTTCTCTTGTCTGCTGCTGCCTTCTTGATCAGCTTCTTCTCTATGTTTATTGGTAGTTTTCTAGTAACTTCTTATTCCTCTGTTTACTTCTCCAGTTTAACTCATGTCTATCCATTCTTTTTGGGAAGTGTGTTAGCAACTATCGTAGGCGTTCGTCAGACGACTTCCCTAGTTAAGCAATTGGATAAAATCTGGGATTTACGCAAGACCCTTTTAGTTTTTGGAGGAGGTTTTGGCTTCTTACTCATTTTGACCTTCTTTGTCAAATTTACCTATCTCTTTGCCTATCTTATGGGCTTCTTGCTTGCCAGTCTTGCAGCCATTGCTATGATTCTGGCGGCGCGTGTCTTACATGAAAAGACTCCTAACGTGCAGGAGCCAAAGATTATCAGCTTTTTAGCGGATACTAGCTATGCGGTTTATCTTTTCCATTGGCCTTTCTACATTATTTTCTCACAGTTGACATCAAATCTTCTTGCTGTGTTATTAACTTTGATTTTTTCTTATGGATTCGCCAGTCTTTCATTCTATGTATTGGAACCTTGGATTGCAGGAAAGGACACACCTATTATACAAACCCTCCGTCCCCTGCCTCATATTCACACAATCCTTGCAGCAAGTACAGGAATCTTGGCATTTATTGTCTTCTTAGTGACTTTGATGGCACCACAAGTGGGAGCTTTTGAGACAGATTTGACTGTCAATGGTTTGAAGCAAGCTGAAACAAATATTGGCCAGACCAAGTTGATGGCAGAACGAGCAGAAGCTGATAGTTTGGGAATTGCTGATGGCACTATGTTAATTGGTGATTCGGTAGCACTAAGAGCTAATACAGCTTTGCAGACAGCCCTTCCTGGAGCACAGATTAACGCGCAGGTCAGCAGAACAACCAAGACTGCCAACGAAATCATGCTCAACAATAGCCAGAATAAATTTCTACCAAAGATGGTGGTTATTGCAACTGGGGTAAATAATCCTGAAAATTACAAGGAAGATTGGGATAGTATCGTGAAAAATCTTCCTAAGGGGCACCATATGGTTTTGGTGACTCCTTATGAAGGAGATAAGACAAAAGAGACCTATGCAATCGTTGAGAAGGCGGCTGCCTATATGAGAGAATTGGCAGAGAAGACTCCTTACATCACGATAGCAGATTGGAATCAAGTTGCTAAAGAGCATCCAGAGATCTGGACTGGAACAGACCAAGTCCATTTTGGAAGTGACAATAGTAAGATTGAAGCAGGAGCTAAATTGTATGCAGATACCATTGCTGCAGCCTTGCAAACAGCTCAAGACAAGCCGGTCAAATCAAAATAACTTGTATTAAAAAGAGAAGAGTTGGAGAAATCCAGCTCTTTTAAAATATCTCTAGAAAATAGGTCTATACCATTTACAAATAAAAAAGAAAGGTTTATAATGTAATTGACATAATAAATTGTAGAATCAATCTTTTAAGGAGGTTAACATTATGCCTAACTATATTAAAGCGGATCAATTTTTCTACCCACACGGAGTTCGTCGTGGAGGTTACTTGGAACTTGTGGACGGCAAGTTTGGAAAACATGTCGCGCAGATTCCTGAAGGCGCTGAGGTGATTGACTATACAGGCTACAGCATTGCTCCAGGACTTGTAGATACCCACATTCATGGATTTGGCGGTGTGGATGTTATGGATAATAATATCGAAGGAACCCTTCATACCATGAGTGAAGGACTCCTCAGCATGGGGGTAACGAGCTTCTTGCCAACCACTTTGACATCATCTTATGAGCAATTGCTTGCGGTAACAGAAAATATTGGTGCTCGTTACCAGGAAGCAAGTGGAGCCAAGATTCGTGGAATCTATTTCGAAGGGCCTTATTTCACAGAGAAATACAAGGGAGCTCAAAACCCTGCCTACATGAAAGACCCTCGTATGGATGAGTTTCGTGCTTGGCAAAAAGCAGCAAATGGTCTGCTAAATAAAATTGCCCTTGCGCCAGAACGTGAAGGTGTAGAAGACTTTGTTCGTACGGTTACGGGCGAAGGTGTGACGGTTGCTCTTGGGCACTCAAACGCGACTTTTGATGAAGCTAAAAAAGCAGTCGATGCTGGAGCGAGTGTTTGGGTACACGCCTACAATGGCATGCGTGGGTTAACTCACCGCGAACTGGGTATGGTTGGAGCCATGTACCAATTGCCACATACCTATGCAGAGTTGATCTGTGACGGCCATCACGTAGATCCAAAAGCCTGCGAAATTCTTATCAAACAAAAAGGAACTGAAAATATTGCCCTTATCACAGACTGTATGACAGCTGGTGGATTGGAAGACGGTGACTATATGTTGGGAGAATTCCCAGTTGTCGTTGCAAATGGAACTGCACGCCTCAAATCGACAGGCAATTTGGCAGGTTCTATTCTCAAACTCAAAGACGGTTTGAAAAATGTTGTCGACTGGAACATTGCCTCTCCACACGAAGCAGTTATGATGGCCAGCTTCAACCCAGCAAAATCTGTTCACATTGATGATGTTTGTGGACAAATCCGTGAAGGCTATGACGCGGACTTTATCGTACTAGATAAAGATTTAGAATTGGTAGCAACCTACCTAGATGGCGTGAAACGTTATCAAGCATAAGAGGGAAAGCAGAAGCTAGAGACTAGCTTCTGCTTTTTTATCTATAGTACTTTACCGGTAAATAAAAAAGTTAAAAAAATCACAAAAAAACTTGAAGAAGCAAACGAAAAGGCTTACAATTGTATTATAAATAGTACAAATAAAAAACGGAGGAATGCTTTATGAAAGCCTATACTTATGTTAAACCAGGACTTGCTTCTTTTGTTGACGTTGACAAACCAGTGATTCGCAAGCCAACAGACGCTATTGTGCGTATCGTAAAAACCACTATTTGTGGAACAGACCTCCATATTATCAAAGGGGATGTTCCTGCTTGCCAAAGTGGTACCATTCTTGGTCACGAAGGGATTGGGATTGTTGAAGAAGTTGGGGAAGGAGTTTCGAACTTCAAAAAAGGCGATAAGGTCTTGATTTCTTGTGTCTGTGCCTGTGGTAAATGCTACTACTGTAAAAAAGGAATTTATGCCCACTGTGAAGACGAAGGGGGCTGGATTTTCGGTCACCTGATTGATGGTATGCAGGCTGAGTATCTACGTGTCCCTCATGCAGATAACACTCTTTACCACACTCCAGAAGACTTGTCAGATGAAGCCTTGGTTATGCTATCAGACATTCTGCCTACTGGGTATGAAATTGGTGTCTTGAAAGGGAAAGTAGAACCTGGTTGTAGTGTAGCCATTATTGGTTCAGGACCTGTTGGATTGGCTGCTCTTTTGACAGCCCAATTCTATTCACCAGCTAAATTGATTATGGTGGATTTAGACGATAACCGCTTGGAAACTGCCCTATCATTTGGTGCGACTCATAAGGTTAATTCTTCAGACCCTGAAAAAGCGATTAAAGAAATTTATGATTTGACAGATGGTCGTGGTGTAGATGTTGCTATCGAAGCTGTTGGTATTCCTGCAACATTTGATTTCTGTCAAAAGATTATCGGTGTAGACGGAACAGTTGCTAACTGTGGTGTACATGGTAAACCAGTTGAATTCGATTTAGATAAACTTTGGATTCGCAACATCAATGTAACAACTGGTTTGGTATCTACAAATACAACTCCACAATTGTTGAAAGCACTTGAAAGTCATAAGATTGAACCAGAAAAATTGGTAACTCATTATTTCAAACTCAGTGAAATTGAAAAAGCTTATGAAGTTTTCAGTAAAGCAGCAGACCACCATGCAATCAAAGTCATTATCGAAAACGATATCTCAGAAGTCTAGGTAGTAAAAAGATTTTGGAATACAAGCAAATAGAAATTCAGTCATCCATCAGATGGCTGGATTTTTTATCAAAAAATTAAGAAATGAGCATATTTCTTTCCTTGTCTGGCGGAATTGGTTATAATATACGGTACAAAGGAATGAATGAATATGTATCGTGTTATAGAAATGTACGGAGATTTTGAACCGTGGTGGTTCTTAGAAGGTTGGGAAGAAGATATTGTAGCAAGTAAGAAATTTGACCAGTATTATGATGCTCTCAAATACTATAAAACTTGCTGGTTTAGATTGGAACAAGAATCCCCTCTTTATAAAAGTAGAAGTGACTTGATGACCATTTTTTGGGATCCAGAAGACCAACGCTGGTGTGATGAATGTGATGAATATTTACAACAATACCATTCTTTGGCTCTTTTACAGGATGAGCAGGTTATCCCAGATGAAAAATTACGTCCAGGCTATGAAAAACAAACTGGTCAGGAAAGGCACCGTTCTTGCCGTATGAAATTAAAATAGAGAAAAAGTAACTTTTTTGGAGTTGCTTTTTTTATTTTCCCAAATCTTTGCGAATAGTATAGGTGAGGAGGTAAGTATGGTTCAAGAAATTGCACAAGAAATCATTCGTTCGGCTCGGAAAAAAGGGGCGCAGGATATTTATTTTGTTCCTAAGTTAGACGCCTATGAGCTTCATATGAGGGTAGGAGACGAGCGCTGTAAAATCGGTTGTTATGATTTTGAAAAGTTTGCGGCCGTTATCAGTCACTTTAAGTTTGTGGCGGGTATGAATGTTGGAGAAAAGCGACGTATCCAACTTGGTTCCTGTGATTATGTCTATGATGATAAGATGGCGTCCCTACGTTTGTCCACCGTTGGCGATTATCGAGGGCATGAGAGTTTAGTGATTCGCTTGTTGCATGATGAGGAGCAGGATTTGCATTTTTGGTTTCAGGATATCGAAGAACTGGGCAATCAGTACAGGCAACGTGGTCTCTATCTTTTTGCTGGTCCAGTCGGAAGTGGCAAGACAACCCTGATGCACGAATTGGCCAAGTCCCTCTTTAAGGGACAGCAAGTCATGTCTATCGAAGATCCTGTCGAAATCAAGCAGGACAACATGCTCCAGTTGCAGTTGAATGAGGCGATTGGACTAACCTATGAAAATCTCATCAAACTTTCCCTACGTCATCGACCAGATCTCTTGATTATCGGAGAAATTCGTGACAGCGAAACGGCGCGTGCAGTGGTTAGAGCTAGTTTGACAGGGGCGACAGTCTTTTCAACCATTCACGCCAAGAGTATTCGAGGTGTTTATGAGCGCCTGCTGGAGTTGGGTGTAAGTGAGGAGGAATTGGCAGTTGTTCTGCAAGGCGTCTGTTACCAGAGATTAATTGGGGGAGGAGGAATTGTTGACTTTGCAAACAAAGACTATCAAGAACACCAGCCAACTAGCTGGAATAAACAGATTGACCAGCTTCTTAAAGATGGACATATCACAAGTCTTCAGGCTGAAACGGAAAAAATTAGCTACAGCTAAGCAAAAAAATATCATCACCCTGTTTAACAATCTCTTTTCCAGCGGTTTTCATCTAGTAGAGACCATCTCCTTTTTAGATAGGAGTGCCTTATTGGACAAGCAGTGTGTGACCCAGATGCGCACGGGCTTGTCTCAGGGGAAATCATTCTCAGAAATGATGGAAAGTTTGGGATTTTCAAGTGCCATTGTCACTCAGTTATCCCTAGCGGAAGTCCATGGAAATCTCCACCTGAGTTTGAAAAAGATAGAAGAGTATCTAGACAATCTGGCCAAGGTCAAGAAAAAGTTAATTGAAGTAGCGACCTATCCTTTGATTTTGCTGGGTTTTCTTCTCTTAATCATGCTGGGACTACGGAACTACCTACTACCACAACTGGATAGTAGTAATATCGCCACTCAGATTATTGGTAATCTGCCACAAATTTTTCTAGGAATGGTAGGTTTTGTTTCCGTACTTGCCCTTTTAGCACTCACTTTTTATAAAAGAAGTTCTAAGATGCGCGTCTTTTCTATCTTAGCACGCCTTCCCCTTCTTGGAAACTTTGTGCAGACCTATTTGACAGCCTATTATGCGCGTGAGTGGGGGAATATGATTTCGCAGGGGATGGAGCTGACGCAGATTTTTCAGATCATGCAGGAACAAGGTTCCCAACTCTTTAAAGAAATCGGTCGAGATTTGGCTCAAGCCCTACAAAATGGTCAGGAATTTTCTCAGACTATAGGAACCTATCCTTTCTTTAAGAAGGAGTTGAGTCTTATCATCGAGTATGGGGAAGTCAAGTCTAAGCTGGGTAGTGAGTTGGAAATTTATGCTGAAAAAACTTGGGAGGCCTTTTTTACACGAGTCAACCGCACCATGAACTTAGTGCAACCACTGGTTTTTATCTTTGTGGCTCTGATTATCGTTTTACTTTATGCGGCAATGCTCATGCCCATGTATCAAAATATGGAGGTAAATTTTTAAAATGAAAAAACTCATGACATTCTTGAAAAAAGCGAAAGTGAAGGCTTTCACACTTGTGGAAATGTTGGTGGTCTTGCTCATCATCAGCGTGCTTCTCCTGCTCTTTGTACCTAATCTGACCAAGCAAAAAGAAGCAGTCAACGACAAAGGGAAAGCTGCTGTTGTTAAGGTGGTAGAAAGCCAGGCAGAGCTTTATAGTTTGGATAAAAATGAAGATGCTAGCCTAAGTAAGTTACAAGCAGATGGGCGAATCACAGAAGAACAGGCTAAAGCTTATAAAGAATACCATGCTAAACAAAATACCAGTCAAACCGTTGCAGATTAAGGCATTTACCATGCTGGAAAGCCTCTTGGTTTTGGGACTTGTGAGTATCCTTGCCTTGGGCTTATCCGGCTCTGTCCAGTCCACTTTTGCGGCGGTAGAGGAGCAGATTTTCTTTATGGAGTTTGAAGAACTCTATCGGGAAACTCAAAAACGCAGTGTAGCTAGTCAGCAAAAGACTAGTCTAAACTTAGATGGGCACACAATCAGTAATGACAGTCAAAAGTTGACAGTTCCTAAAGGAATTCAGGCACCATCAGGACAAAGTATTACATTTGACCGAGCTGGGGGAAATTCGTCCCTGGCTAAGGTTGAATTTCAGACCAGTAAAGGAACGATTCGCTATCAGTTATATCTAGGAAATGGAAAAATTAAACGCATTAAGGAAACAAAAAATTAGGGCAGTGATTTTACTGGAAGCAGTGGTTGCTCTAGCTATCTTTGCCAGCATTGCGACCCTCCTTTTGGGACAAATTCAGAAAAATAGGCAAGAAGAAGCAAAAATCTTGCAAAAGGAAGAAGTCTTGCGGGTAGCTAAGATGGCCTTGCAGACGGGTCAAAATCAGGTAAACGTCAACGGAGTTGAGATTCAGGTGTTTTCTAGTGAAAAGGGATTGGAGGTCTACCATGGTTCAGAACAGTTGTTGGCAATCAAAGAGCCATAAGGTCAAGGCTTTCACCTTGTTGGAATCCCTGATTGCTCTCATTGTCATCAGTGGAAGCTTGCTCCTCTTTCAAGCCATGAGTCAGCTCCTCATTTCAGAAGTTCGCTATCAGCAGCAAAGTGAGCAAAAAGAGTGGCTATTATTTGTGGACCAGTTGGAGGTAGAATTAGACCGTTCGCAGTTCGAAAAAGTGGAGGGCAATCGCCTCTATATGAAGCAGGATGGCAAGGATATCGCTATAGGTAAGTCAAAATCGGATGATTTTCGGAAAACCGATGCCAGTGGACGAGGCTATCAGCCTATGGTTTATGGGCTCAAATCCGCACAGATTACAGAGGAGAATCAAGTGGTGCGTTTTCGTTTCCAATTCCAAAAAGGCTTAGAAAGGGAGTTCATCTATCGTGTGGAAAAAGAAGAAAGTTAAGGCAGGTGTTCTCCTCTATGCAGTCACCATGGCAGCTATCTTTAGTCTTTTGTTACAATTTTACTTGAACCGACAGGTCGCCCACTATCAAGACTATGCTTTGAATAAAGAAAAGTTGGTTGCTTTTGCTATGGCCAAACGAACGAAAGATAAGGTTGAGCAAGAAAGTGGGGAACAGTCCTTTAATCTGGGTCAGGTGAGCTATCAAAATAAGAAAACAAGCTTGGTGACAAGGGTTCGTACGCCTAAGAGTCAATATGAGTTCATCTTTCCTTCAGTCAAAATAAAAGAAGAGAAAACGGATAAAAAGGAAAAGTTAGTGACTGATTCAAGTGAAAAAGCGGAGAAGAAAAAATCAGAAGAGAAGCTTGAAAAGAAAGAGAATTCCTAGTCAATTCAGCTACTTTGTGCTAAACTAAAAGCATGAAACACGATTTTAACCACAAAGCAGAAACTTTTGATTCGCCCAAAAACATCTTCCTCGCAAATTTGGTTTGTCAGGCGGTCGAGAAACAAATTGATCTTCTATCAGACAAAGAAATTCTGGATTTCGGTGGAGGAACGGGTCTATTAACCTTGCCTCTGGCCAAACAAGCCAAGTCTGTAACATTGGTGGATATTTCGGAGAAAATGCTAGAGCAAGCTCGTTTGAAAGCGGAACAGCAAGACATCAAGAATATCCAGTTTTTGGAGCAAGATTTACTGGAAAAACCCTTGGAGCAAGAGTTTGACCTCATTGTTGTTTGTCGAGTTCTTCATCATATGCCTGATTTGGATGCGGCTCTCTCACTGTTTCATCAACATCTGAGAGAAAACGGACAACTTTTACTTGCTGATTTTACCAAGACAGAAGCTAACCATCACGGATTTGAATTGGTTGAACTAGAAAACAGGCTAATTCAGCACGGTTTTTCATCTGTGCATAGTCAGATCCTCTATAGCGCTGAAGACCTGTTTCAAGGAAATTACTCAGAACTCTTTTTAACAGTAGCCCAAAAATCACTCGCCTAGTCAGGGAGTGATTTTTCTATAAGGATGGAAAAAAGAAGGGAAATTTGATAAGATAGGAATATGGATTTTGAAAAAATTGAACAAGCTTATACGTATTTACTAGAGAATGTCCAAGTCATTCAAAGTGATTTGGCGACCAACTTTTATGACGCCCTGGTGGAGCAAAACAGCATCTATTTGGATGGTGAGACTGAGTTAGAGCAGGTCAAGGAGAACAATCAGGCCCTTAAGCGTTTAGCACTACGCAAAGAAGAATGGCTCAAGACCTACCAGTTTCTCTTGATGAAGGCTGGACAAACAGAACCCTTGCAGGCCAATCACCAGTTTACACCGGATGCTATTGCTTTGCTTTTAGTGTTTATTGTGGAAGAGTTGTTTACAGAGAAGGAAATCACTATCCTCGAAATGGGTTCTGGGATGGGAATTTTGGGCGCTACTTTCTTGACCTCGCTTGCTAAAAAAGTGGATTACTTGGGAATGGAAGTGGATGATTTGCTGATTGATTTGGCGGCTAGTATGGCAGATGTAATTGGTTTGCAGGCTGGTTTTGTCCAAGGAGATGCCGTTCGTCCACAAATGCTCAAAGAAAGCTATGTGGTCATCAGCGACTTGCCTGTCGGCTATTATCCTGATGATGCCGTTGCGTCGCGCCATCAAGTTGCTTCTAGTCAAGAACATACCTACGCCCATCACTTGCTCATGGAACAAGGACTTAAGTACCTCAAGTCAGATGGATACGCTATTTTTCTCGCTCCGAGTGATTTGTTGACCAGTCCTCAAAGTGATTTGTTGAAAGGTTGGTTGAAAGAGGAGGCGAATCTAGTTGCCATGATCAGTCTGCCTGAAAATCTCTTTGCCAATGCCAAACAATCTAAGACTATTTTTATCTTACAGAAGAAAAGTGAAATAGCAGTGGAGCCTTTTGTTTATCCACTTGCTAGCTTGCAAGATGCAAGTGTTTTAATGAAATTTAAAGAAAATTTTCAAAAATGGACTCAAGGTACTGAAATATAAAATAGATTTTGTTATAATAGATGAAAACGCTTAAAAAGGGGTATCATGTTATGACAAAAACAATTGCAATCAATGCGGGAAGTTCAAGTTTGAAATGGCAACTTTATCAAATGCCAGAGGAAAAAGTTCTTGCTAAAGGTTTAATTGAACGGATTGGTTTGAAAGATTCTATTTCAACTGTAAAATTTGATGGCCGTTCTGAACAACAAATTTTGGATATCGAAAATCACACACAAGCTGTTAAAATCTTATTGGATGATTTGATTCGTTTCGATATTATCAAGGCTTATGATGAGATTACAGGTGTTGGACACCGTGTTGTTGCCGGTGGAGAATATTTCAAAGAATCAACAGTCGTTGAGGGAGATGTTTTAGAAAAAGTTGAAGAGTTGAGCTTGTTGGCTCCTCTCCACAATCCAGCCAATGCAGCAGGTGTTCGTGCCTTCAAGGAATTGTTGCCAGACATTACCAGTGTAGTTGTTTTTGATACTTCGTTCCACACAACTATGCCAGAGAAAGCTTATCGCTACCCTCTACCAACAAAATATTACACAGAAAACAAGGTTCGTAAATATGGTGCCCACGGTACAAGTCACCAGTTTGTAGCAGGAGAAGCTGCAAAACTCTTGGGCCGTCCATTAGAAGACTTGAAATTGATTACTTGCCATATCGGTAATGGAGCTTCTATTACAGCTGTTAAGGGTGGTCAATCTGTCGATACTTCAATGGGATTCACTCCACTTGGTGGTGTGATGATGGGAACACGTACAGGAGATATTGACCCAGCTATCATTCCTTACTTAATGCAATATACAGAGGAATTTAACACGCCTGAAGACATTAGTCACGTTCTTAATCGTGAATCAGGACTGATGGGGGTTTCAGGTAAATCTAGTGATATGCGTGATGTGATTGCTGCTATGAAAGAAGGGGACCACGATGCCACTTTAGCCTATGAAATGTATGTTGATCGTATCCAAAAACATATCGGTCAATACCTTGCAGTCTTAAATGGAGCAGATGCTATTATCTTCACAGCAGGTATTGGTGAAAATGCTGCAAATGTGCGTGAAGATGTTATCTCAGGTATCTCTTGGTTTGGTTGTGATGTTGACCCAGAAAAGAACGTCTTTGGTGTGACAGGAGACATCTCAACAGAGGCAGCGAAGATCCGTGTATTGGTTATTCCAACAGATGAAGAGCTAGTTATTGCCCGTGACGTTGAACGCTTGAAAAAATAAGTAAAACTAGTAAAAATATTCCGTACAAGGAGTTGGGAAAGAGATTTTTCCAGCTTCTTTTTATGGTGAAATTGTCCAAAACCTTGCTATGATTGGCTTTTTTGAAAAATATGGTATAATAGTAGTAATTTAATAGATGGAGTTGAGTTTTGAAGAAAAACTTTCGTGTAAAAAGAGAGAAAGATTTTAAGGCGATTTTCAAGGAGGGGACAAGTTTTGCCAATCGCAAATTTGTTGTCTACCAATTAGAAAATCAGAAAAACCATTTTCGAGTAGGTCTATCAGTTAGCAAAAAACTGGGGAATGCCGTCACTAGAAATCAAATTAAGCGACGGATTCGGCATATTATCCAGAATGCCAAAGGGGGTCTGGTAGAAGATGTCGACTTTGTTGTCATTGCTCGAAAAGGAGTCGAAACCTTGGGATACGCAGAGATGGAGAAAAATCTACTCCACGTATTAAAATTATCAAAGATTTACCAGGAAGGAAATGGGAGTGAAAAAGAAACTACAGTTGACTAGTCTGCTAGGACTGTCCCTATTGATCATGACAGGCTGTGCGACTAATGGGGCAACTAGCGATATTACAGCCGATTCGGCTGATTTTTGGAGTAAATTTGTTTACTTCTTTGCTGAAATCATTCGCTTTTTATCATTTGATATCAGTATTGGAGTGGGGATTATCCTCTTTACGGTCTTGATTCGTACACTGCTTTTGCCAGTCTTTCAAGTGCAAATGGTGGCTTCCAGAAAAATGCAGGAAGCTCAACCACGTATTAAGGCGCTTCGAGAACAATATCCAGGTCGAGATATGGAAAGCAGAACTAAGCTAGAGCAAGAAATGCGTAAAGTCTTTAAAGAAATGGGTGTCAGACAGTCAGATTCTCTTTGGCCGATTTTGATTCAGATGCCGGTTATCTTGGCCTTGTTCCAAGCTCTATCAAGAGTTGACTTTTTAAAGACAGGTCATTTCTTATGGATTAACCTTGGTGGTGTGGATACAACCCTTGTTCTTCCGATTTTAGCAGCTGTATTTACCTTTTTAAGTACTTGGTTGTCCAACAAGGCCTTGTCTGAGCGTAATGGCGCTACGACTGCGATGATGTATGGGATTCCAGTCTTGATCTTTATCTTTGCAGTTTATGCACCAGGTGGAGTCGCCCTATACTGGACAGTATCCAATGCTTATCAAGTCTTGCAAACCTATTTCTTGAACAATCCATTCAAGATTATCGCAGAGCGCGAGGCGGTAGTTCAGGCACAGAAAGATTTGGAAAATAGAAAAAGAAAAGCCAAGAAAAAGGCTCAGAAAACGAAATAATAAGGAGGAATCTGGTAATGGTAGTATTTACAGGTTCAACTGTTGAAGAAGCAATCCAGAAAGGATTGAAAGAATTAGATATCCCAAGACTGAAGGCTCACATCAAAGTCATTTCTCGTGAAAAAAATGGCTTTCTTGGTTTATTTGGTAAAAAACCAGCTCAAGTTGATATTGAAGCTATTAGTGAAACAACGGTCATTAAAGCTAATCAGCAGGCTGTAAAGGGTGTTCCTAAAGAAATTAACGAACAAAATGAACCAGTCAAAACAGTCAGTCAAGCGACTGTTGATTTAGGGCATGTTGTAGAAGCAATTAAAAAGATTGAAGAAGGCCAAGGGGTTTCTGATGAAGTTAAGGCTGAAATTTTGAAAAATGAAAAACATGCTAACACCATTTTAGAAGAAACTGGGCATATTGAGATTTTAAATGAATTACAGCTTGAAGAATCTGGTTTCGGGGAAGAAATAGAAACTCCGATTGTTGAGAGTCAAGCTGAACAAACTGAAAGTCAAGAATTAGAAGATTTGGGCTTAAAAGTGGAACCGAGCTTTGACATTGAACAAGTAGCTACGGAAGTAACGACTTATGTCCAGACAATCATTGATGATATGGACGTTGAGGCGACGATTTCAAATGATTATAACCGTCGTAGCATCAATTTACAAATTGATACAAATGAGCCAGGGCGTATTATTGGTTATCATGGTAAAGTTTTGAAGGCCTTGCAACTATTGGCTCAAAATTATCTTTATAACCGCTATTCAAGAACCTTCTACATTACTATTAATGTCAATGATTATGTTGAACATCGTGCAGAAGTCTTGCAGACCTATGCTCAAAAATTGGCGACTCGTGTTTTAGAAGAAGGACGTAGTCATCAAACAGATCCTATGTCAAATAGTGAACGCAAGATTATTCATCGTATTATTTCACGTATGGATGGCGTGACTAGTTACTCTGAGGGTGATGAGCCAAATCGCTATGTCGTTGTAGATACAGAATAAACAAAATCAGGGTTCTCCTGATTTTTTGCTAGCTGGAGGAGATTAAATTAATGTTGAATAAGATAAGAGACTATCTAGACTTTGCTGGTTTACAGTACCGTAATCCTGATAAAGCGGGAGAAGAACGAGAGAAGATGCTGGAATTCCGCCACAAAGGCCAAGAGGCCCGAAAGGCTTTTACAGAATTGGCTAAAGCCTTTCAGGCAAATCATCCAGAATGGCAACTCCAACAAACTAGTCAGTGGATGAATCAAGCGCAGCGTTTGCGACCACATTTCTGGGTCTATCTACAGAGAGAAGGACAAGTGACAGAGCCTATGCTAGCCTTACGTTTGTACGGGAATCCTTCTGATTTTGGAGTCTCACTAGAAGTTAGTTTTATCGAACGCAAGAAAGATGAGCAAACTTTAGGCAAGCAGGCCAAAGTTTTAGAAATTCCAACCGTTGAAGGGATTTATTATCTAGCCTACTCTGATGGTCAAAGTCAACGGTGGGAGGTGAACGAAGAAAATCGTCGTACTTTACGTGAGAAGTTGAGAAGTCAGGAAGTTCGAAAAGTGTTAGTTAAAGCAGATGTTTCTTTTATTGAAAATCAATCATTAGAAGTGATTTTAGAAAAATTAGAAGATGCTTATGAACGCTTACTTCCCTATTATCAGGCTACTAGAGGATAGCAAATAGAATACTTATTTACGTCGAATTGTTTAATTGCTATTCTATGTATTTTTTCATATAATAGTAAAATAGAATGTGTGATTCAATAATCACCTCAAATAGAAAGGAAATTCTATGTCAAATCTATCTGTTAATGCAATTCGTTTCCTAGGTATTGACGCCATCAATAAAGCCAACTCAGGTCACCCAGGTGTGGTTATGGGAGCGGCTCCGATGGCTTACAGCCTCTTTACAAAACAACTTCGTATCAATCCAGCTCAACCAAACTGGATTAACCGCGACCGTTTTATTCTTTCAGCAGGACATGGTTCAATGCTCCTTTATGCCCTTCTTCACCTTTCTGGTTTTGAAGATGTTAGTATGGATGAGATCAAGAGCTTCCGTCAATGGGGTTCAAAAACACCAGGTCACCCAGAATTTGGCCATACGGCAGGGATTGATGCTACGACAGGTCCTCTAGGTCAAGGGATTTCAACTGCTACTGGTTTTGCCCAGGCAGAACGTTTCTTGGCAGCCAAATATAACCGCGAAGGCTACAATATCTTTGACCACTATACTTATGTTATCTGTGGAGACGGAGACTTGATGGAAGGTGTCTCAAGCGAGGCGGCTTCATACGCAGGTCTGCAAAAACTAGACAAGTTGGTTGTTCTTTATGATTCAAATGATATCAACTTGGATGGTGAGACAAAGGATTCCTTTACAGAAAGTGTTCGTGACCGTTACAATGCCTACGGTTGGCATACTGCCTTGGTTGAAGATGGAACAGACTTGGAAGCTATTCATGCTGCTATCGAAACAGCTAAAGCTTCAGGCAAGCCATCTTTGATTGAAGTGAAGACTGTTATTGGATACGGTTCTCCAAACAAACAAGGAACTAATGCTGTACACGGTGCTCCTCTTGGAGCAGATGAAACTGCAGCAACTCGTCAAGCCCTTGGTTGGGAATACGAACCATTTGAAATCCCAGAACAAGTATATGCTGATTTCAAAGAACATGTTGCAGACCGTGGTGCATCAGCTTATGAAGCATGGGCAAAACTAGTCGCAGATTACAAAGAAGCGCATCCAGAATTGGCTGCAGAAGTAGAAGCCATCATCGATGGACGTGATCCAGTTGAAGTGACTCCAGCAGACTTCCCAGCATTAGAAAATGGCTTCTCTCAAGCAACTCGTAACTCGAGTCAGGATGCTTTGAACGTTGTGGCAGCTAAGTTACCAACCTTCTTAGGTGGATCAGCTGACCTAGCTCACTCAAACATGACTTATATCAAGACTGACGGACTTCAAGACGATACTAATCGCTTGAACCGTAACATTCAGTTTGGTGTTCGTGAATTTGCAATGGGAACTATCTTGAACGGGATGGCCCTTCACGGTGGACTTCGTGTATACGGTGGAACTTTCTTCGTCTTCTCTGACTATGTGAAGGCAGCTGTTCGCTTGTCAGCCTTACAAGGACTTCCTGTGACTTATGTCTTTACCCACGATTCTATTGCGGTTGGGGAAGACGGTCCGACTCACGAACCAGTTGAGCACTTAGCAGGTCTTCGTGCTATGCCAAATCTAAATGTTTTCCGTCCAGCAGATGCGCGTGAAACGCAAGCGGCTTGGTACCTTGCAGTGACAAGTGAAAAAACACCAACTGCCCTTGTCTTGACACGTCAAAACTTGACTGTTGAAGAAGGAACAGACTTCGACAAGGTTGCAAAAGGTGCCTATGTTGTCTATGAAAATGCATCAGACTTTGATACCATCTTGATTGCGACAGGTTCAGAGGTTAATCTTGCTGTCTCAGCTGCTAAAGAATTGGCTAGTCAAGGTGCAAAAGTCCGCGTAGTCAGCATGCCATCTACAGATGTCTTTGATAAACAACATGCAGCATACAAGGAAGAAATTCTTCCAAATGCAGTTCGTCGTCGTGTCGCAGTCGAAATGGGTGCAACTCAAAACTGGTACAAATATGTTGGACTAGATGGTGCCGTTCTAGGTATTGATACCTTCGGAGCCTCTGCTCCAGCACCAAAAGTATTGGCAGAATATGGCTTTACTGTTGAAAATCTTGTAAAAGTCGTTCAAAATTTGAAATAACCCTAAGAATCAGAGCGCAAGCTCTGGTTTTTCTTACTAGAAAAGCAAGGTACAATCTTGTAAAAGTAGCTGAAATTTGATATAGTAGTCCTATGTAAAAGACAAAGGAGAAGAAAATGAATCCAAATTATACATTTTTAATTATGCTTGTAGCGATGTTTGCCTTGATGTTTTTTATGCAACGCTCTCAAAAGAAACAAGCACAAAAACGTATGGAAAGCTTAAATAAACTACAAAAAGGTTATGAAGTGATTACAATCGGTGGACTTTACGGAACAGTCGATGAAGTAGATACTGAGAAGAGAACGATTGTTCTTGATGTAGATGGAGTTTACTTGACTTTTGAACTAGCTGCTATCAAGACCGTATTACCGCTGAAAGAAACTGCTTCACTAGAAGGCGCAATTGAAAAATAAGACGGGATCACGAACTCCCGTTTTTCTATAAAAGAAAGGAAATGGGATGAAAAAACTAGTCTTTGTCTGTCTAGGGAATATTTGCCGCAGTCCTATGGCCGAGTTTGTTATGAAATCAATGACAGATAACTACGAAATCCAAAGTCGAGCGACTTCCTCTTGGGAACATGGCAATCCGATTCATAAGGGAACTCAAGGGATTTTTCAACAGTATCAGATTCCTTACGACAAAGCCAAAACATCGCTTCAGATTAGTAAGGAAGATTTTGAAGTCTTTGATTATATTATCGGCATGGATGCTTCAAATGTTTCTGACTTACGTCAGATGTGTCCAGTAGATTGTCAAGATAAGATTTACTCATTCGCATCTGAAAGTGTTCCAGATCCTTGGTATACAGGAGATTTTGAGGAAACCTATCGACGTGTTCAAGAGGGGTGCAGGGCTTGGTTAGAACGTTTAGAAAGGGAGAGTGAAGATGGAAAATCTTAAGAATTTTTACGAAAAGTATCGTGTCTATCTGACTCGTCCACGTTTAGAGCTTTTAGCAGTAGTTGCCATTGTTTTCTGTGCTGTACTCGTCTTTTTTCTAAATATTCCTGGAAAAGGTGTTCTAAAACTGGATAATGGAACGATTGTTTACGATGGCAGTCTTGTCCGTGGTAAAATGAATGGACAGGGTACTATTACTTTCCAAAATGGGGACCAATATACAGGTGGTTTCAGCAATGGAGCCTTCAATGGAAAAGGTACCTTTCAATCTAAAGAAGGCTGGACCTACGAAGGTGATTTTGTAAATGGTCAGGCTGAAGGAAAAGGGAAACTAACAACAGAACAAGGAGTCGTTTATGAAGGGACTTTTAAACAAGGCGTTTTTCAACAAAAATAAAGCCTCCTTATCAAAGGAGGTATTGTTAGCATCTAAAAGTAAGCGCTTACTAGAAAATCTATCTCTTTCCAAGCTCCTCTTCCAATCAAGCTTGTGAAATAAAAAATTTTTGAAATAAATTTCACAAACTCTAAAGAAAAAGCTTGTGGAGAAAAGATAATGAGAAAAACTTCACAAGGAACCAAAAATTCTTTGTGAAATGTTTATGAAACTGTTTACAAAGTTGAAATAATGCGTTATAATAAACTTGTGAAAAAATTAACAAAGGATTTAGTCCTTGAAAGCTATGGAGGAAAATATGGCTGATAAAAAAACTATGACACCAGAGGAAAAGAAACTCGCTGCTGAAAAGCATGTCGATGGGTTGGTGCAAAAAGCTCTAGTTGCCCTTGAAGAAATGCGTAAGTTGGACCAAGAGCAAGTTGACTACATCGTAGCTAAAGCGTCAGTAGCAGCTTTGGATGCCCACGGAGAATTGGCTTTACATGCCTATGAAGAAACAGGACGTGGTGTATTTGAAGATAAAGCAACTAAGAACTTGTTTGCTTGTGAACATGTAGTAAACAACATGCGTCACACTAAGACAGTTGGCGTTATCGAAGAAGACGATGTAACAGGATTGACTCTCATCGCTGAACCGGTTGGTGTTGTCTGTGGTATTACTCCTACAACAAACCCAACATCAACAGCGATCTTTAAGGCATTGATTTCATTGAAGACTCGTAATCCAATCGTCTTTGCATTCCACCCATCAGCTCAAGAATCATCAGCTCACGCAGCTCAAATCGTTCGTGATGCTGCGATTAAAGCAGGAGCTCCTGAAAACTGTGTACAGTGGATCACTGAACCATCTATGGAAGCAACTAGTGCACTTATGAACCACGAAGGTGTTGCCACAATTCTTGCAACAGGTGGTAATGCCATGGTTAAAGCCGCATACTCATGTGGTAAACCAGCTCTTGGGGTAGGTGCCGGAAACGTTCCAGCCTATGTTGAAAAATCAGCTAACATCCGCCAAGCTGCACACGATATCGTCATGTCTAAATCATTTGATAACGGTATGGTCTGTGCATCTGAACAAGCGGTTATCATTGATAAAGAAATTTACGATGAATTTGTAGCAGAGTTCAAATCTTACCACACTTACTTTGTAAACAAAAAAGAAAAAGCTCTTCTTGAAGAATTCTGCTTCGGCGTGAAAGCAAACGGCAAAAACTGTGCTGGTGCAAAATTGAACGCTGATATCGTTGGTAAACCAGCAACATGGATTGCAGAACAAGCAGGATTTACAGTTCCAGAAGGAACAAACATTCTTGCTGCAGAATGTAAAGAAGTTGGTGAAAATGAGCCATTGACTCGTGAAAAATTGTCACCAGTTATCGCAGTTTTGAAATCTGAAAGCCGTGAAGATGGTATTACTAAGGCTCGTCAAATGGTTGAATTTAACGGTCTTGGACACTCAGCAGCTATCCACACAGCTGACGAAGAATTGACTAAAGAATTTGGTAAAGCTGTTAAAGCTATTCGTGTTATCTGTAACTCACCTTCTACTTTCGGTGGTATCGGGGACGTTTACAATGCCTTCTTGCCATCATTGACACTTGGATGTGGTTCTTACGGACGCAACTCAGTTGGGGATAACGTTAGCGCCATTAACCTCTTGAATATCAAAAAAGTCGGAAGACGGAGAAATAACATGCAATGGATGAAACTTCCTTCAAAAACATACTTTGAACGTGATTCAATTCAATACCTTCAAAAATGTCGTGACGTTGAACGTGTCATGATCGTTACTGACCATGCCATGGTAGAACTTGGTTTCCTTGATCGTATCATCGAACAACTTGACCTTCGTCGCAATAAGGTTGTTTACCAAATCTTTGCTGATGTAGAACCAGATCCAGATATCACTACAGTTGAACGTGGTACTGAGATTATGCGTGCCTTTAAACCAGATACAATCATCGCTCTCGGTGGTGGATCTCCAATGGATGCTGCTAAAGTAATGTGGCTCTTCTATGAGCAACCAGAAGTGGACTTCCGTGACCTTGTTCAGAAATTCATGGATATCCGTAAACGTGCCTTCAAATTCCCATTGCTTGGTAAGAAGACTAAATTCATCGCAATCCCAACTACATCTGGTACAGGATCTGAAGTAACGCCATTTGCCGTTATCTCTGATAAAGCAAACAACCGTAAATACCCAATCGCTGACTACTCATTGACACCAACTGTAGCAATCGTAGACCCTGCTTTGGTATTGACAGTTCCTGGATTTGTTGCTGCGGATACTGGTATGGACGTATTGACTCACGCTACTGAAGCTTACGTATCACAAATGGCTAGTGACTATACTGACGGTCTTGCACTTCAAGCCATCAAACTTGTATTCGAAAACCTTGAAAGCTCAGTTAAGAATGCAGACTTCCACTCACGTGAGAAAATGCATAACGCTTCAACAATCGCTGGTATGGCCTTTGCCAATGCCTTCCTAGGTATTTCTCACTCAATGGCCCATAAGATTGGTGCGCAATTCCACACAATCCATGGCCGTACTAATGCTATCTTGCTTCCATACGTCATCCGTTATAACGGTACTCGCCCAGCTAAGACAGCAACATGGCCTAAGTACAACTACTACCGTGCAGATGAGAAATATCAAGATATCGCCCGTATGCTTGGACTTCCAGCTTCTACACCAGAAGAAGGGGTTGAATCTTATGCAAAAGCTGTTTACGAACTTGGTGAGCGCGTAGGTATCCAAATGAACTTCAAAGCACAAGGAATCGATGAAAAAGAATGGAAAGAACATTCTCGTGAATTGGCCTTCCTTGCTTATGAAGATCAATGTTCACCAGCTAACCCACGTCTTCCAATGGTTGACCATATGCAAGAAATCATCGAAGATTCTTACTATGGCTACAAAGAAAGACCAGGACGCCGTAAATAATTGTTATCAGCCTAGAGGCAGGAATCTCCTGTCTCTTTTTTTGTAGAATTGGAGTATTGAAAATAATTTTTAGCTTTTCTATTTTCACTTTTCATATGAAGAGGAAAGCTGGGAATGACTGGGTAGACAAAGAAAGACAGCAGTATAGGCTTTTAAAGGAGAAAGAAAAATAAGTGGGGTATAGACAAAAAACAACGCCCGTACTTGCAATTAAACTTAAATAGTTATATAATAGGTTTGTTGAAAGGTGATTTGTAGTGATTCAAGTTACTCTTTTCACAATAAAAATTTCATGATTTTCATAAGGAGGAAATCACTAATGGTAGTTAAAGTTGGTATTAACGGTTTCGGACGTATCGGTCGTCTTGCTTTCCGTCGTATCCAAAACGTAGAAGGTGTTGAAGTTACTCGTATCAACGACCTTACAGATCCAGTTATGCTTGCACACTTGTTGAAATACGACACAACTCAAGGTCGTTTCGACGGTACTGTTGAAGTTAGAGAAGGTGGATTTGAAGTTAACGGTAAATTCATCAAAGTTTCTGCTGAACGTGATCCAGAACAAATCGACTGGGCTAACGACGGTGTAGAAATCGTTCTTGAAGCTACTGGTTTCTTTGCTAAGAAAGCAGCTGCTGAAAAACACTTGCACGCTGGTGGAGCTAAAAAAGTTGTTATCACTGCTCCTGGTGGAAACGACGTTAAAACAGTTGTATTCAACACTAACCACGACGTTCTTGACGGTACTGAAACAGTTATCTCAGGTGCTTCATGTACTACAAACTGCTTGGCTCCTATGGCTAAAGCTCTTCAAGATAACTTTGGTGTTGTAGAAGGATTGATGACTACTATCCACGCTTACACTGGTGACCAAATGATCCTTGACGGACCACACCGTGGTGGTGACCTTCGCCGTGCTCGCGCTGGTGCTGCAAACATCGTTCCTAACTCAACTGGTGCTGCAAAAGCTATCGGTCTTGTAATCCCAGAATTGAACGGTAAACTTGACGGATCTGCACAACGCGTTCCAACTCCAACTGGATCAGTTACTGAATTGGTAGCAGTTCTTGAAAAGAACGTTACTGTTGATGAAGTGAACGCAGCTATGAAAGCAGCTTCAAACGAATCATACGGTTACACAGAAGATCCAATCGTATCTTCAGATATCGTAGGTATGTCTTACGGTTCATTGTTTGACGCAACTCAAACTAAAGTTCTTGACGTTGACGGTAAACAATTGGTTAAAGTTGTATCATGGTACGACAACGAAATGTCATACACTGCACAACTTGTTCGTACTCTTGAATACTTCGCAAAAATCGCTAAATAATTCATGAGTCGATAAAAAGCAAGGCCTCTTGGTCTTGCTTTTCTTATATGGAAAAATAGATGACACAACAATCATCCATTCTTTTTTAATTCTTTTTCAAAAGTATCGGAAAGGGTAGTGAAACTTAATTTCTCTAAAGTAAGTGGATGGATAAAGGAAAGTCGAAAGGCGTGGAGCATAAGCCGACTTGTCTTTGATTTGCTATTATAGAGAGGGTCGCCCAAAATAGGGAAGTTATGATGCGAAAGGTGCACACGAATTTGATGAGTTCGGCCTGTCTTTAGTTTGCAACGAACCAAGGAAGTCTTGTTTGAGAATTGCTTTAATCTGCTTACATGAGTTTCAGCGTATTGACCGTTTTTTGTATCAACTATTCTTTTTCTGCGGTCATGACGATCACGTCCGATTTTTTCTTTGAAGACAAGTTCTTTCTTGTTGATATTTCCATCAACTAGTGCCCAATATTCCCTAGAAATCTCTTTTTTCTCCAATAAGCGATTGAGAATGGGCAAGATAAAAGGATTTTTGGCAAAGAGAACTAAACCACTGGTTTCCATGTCCAGACGATGAACGACATAGCAGGTTTGGCCAACATAGGCACTGACATGGTTAAGAAGGGCGATTTCGTTTGGCTGATTACCATGCGTTTTCATCCCCTCTGGTTTGTTGACAATAATCAAGTGTTGATCTTGATAAACCTCTTGGACGAGGTCAGGGTTGCCCCAAGCGATTTCTTTTTCGGGATAATCTTCCTCGTCAAAAGTTAACTGGCAAATATCTCCAGGATTCACTACCTCGTTCCAATGAACTTCTCGCTGATTAATCAAAATGTGTTTCTTGATTCTCAAAAAATGCCGGATTTTTCTAGGGATAAGGAGTTGTTCCTCTAGTAATTGTTTCACAGTCATTTGAGGTAAAGAGGCGGGTAAAGTAAATGTGAATTTCATACAGATATTGTAACAAAAAAAGCCCTATTTGGATAGGAAATAGCTAAATTCTTGTCTTCCTATGATGAAGATGATAAAATAAACGCATGAAATTAGATAAATTATTTGAGAAATTTCTTTCTCTTTTTAAAAAAGAAACAAGTGAATCGGAGGATTCTGATTCTACTAGCTTGCGCCGTTCTCGCAGTGATCGAAAAAAATTAGCCCAAGTAGGTCCAATTCGAAAATTCTGGCGTCGCTATCATTTAACAAAGATTGGCCTTATACTAGGTTTGAGTGCAGGCTTGCTAGTTGGAACCTATTTGTTTGCTGTAGCCAAGTCAACCAATGTCAATGATTTGCAAAATGCTTTGAAAACTCGGACTCTCATTTTTGACCGTGAAGAAAAAGAGGCTGGTGCCTTGTCTGGTCAAAAGGGAACCTATGTTGAACTGACTGACATCAGTAAAAATTTGCAGAATGCCGTTATTGCGACAGAAGACCGTTCTTTCTATAAAAATGACGGGATCAACTATGGTCGTTTTTTCTTGGCGATTGTCACTGCTGGCCGTTCAGGTGGTGGATCTACTATTACCCAACAGCTAGCTAAAAACGCCTATTTGTCACAGGATCAAACTGTCGAGAGAAAAGCAAAAGAATTTTTCCTTGCCTTAGAATTAACAAAAAAATATAGTAAGGATCAAATTTTAACCATGTACCTTAACAACGCTTATTTTGGAAATGGTGTGTGGGGTGTAGAAGATGCGAGTAAGAAATACTTTGGAGTTTCTGCATCAGAAGTGAGTCTGGATCAAGCTGCGACTCTGGCAGGGATGCTCAAAGGACCGGAACTGTATAACCCCTTGAAATCTGTAGAAGATTCTACCAATCGTCGTGATACTGTCTTGCAAAATATGCTTGCAGCAGGATATATTGATAAAAACCAAGAAACCGAAGCTGCAGACGTTGATATGACTTCGCAATTGCACGATAAGTATGAAGGAAAAATTTCAGATTACCGCTATCCTTCTTATTTTGATGCGGTTGTTAATGAAGCTGTTTCCAAGTATAATCTAACAGAGGAAGAAATTGTCAATAATGGCTACCGCATTTACACAGAGCTGGACCAAAACTACCAAGCAAATATGCAGGTTGTCTATGAAAACACATCGCTATTTCCGAGGGCAGAGGATGGAACATTTGCTCAATCAGGAAGTGTAGCTCTTGAACCGAAAACAGGGGGAGTTCGTGGGGTTGTCGGTCAGATTGCTGAAAATGATAAGACTGGATTCCGGAATTTCAATTATGCAACTCAATCAAAACGTAGCCCTGGTTCTACAATTAAGCCTTTAGTTGTTTATACGCCAGCAGTTGAAGCAGGCTGGGCTTTGAATAAGCAGTTGGATAACCATACCATGCAGTATGACAGCTATAAGGTTGATAACTATGCAGGAATCAAAACGAGTCGAGAAGTTCCTATGTATCAAGCCTTGGCAGAATCGCTTAATCTGCCTGCTGTTGCTACTGTTAATGATTTGGGCGTCGACAAGGCTTTTGAGGCAGGAGAAAAATTTGGACTCAACATGGAAAAGGTAGACCGTGTTCTTGGCGTCGCCTTGGGAAGCGGTGTTGAAACCAACCCTCTTCAAATGGCTCAAGCATATGCTGCCTTTGCAAATGAAGGTTTAATGCCGGAAGCACATTTTATTAGTAGAATTGAAAATGCTAGTGGACAAGTTATTGCAAGCCATAAGAATTCACAAAAACGGGTGATCGATAAGTCTGTAGCTGACAAGATGACCAGTATGATGTTGGGGACATTCACCAACGGCACCGGTATTAGTTCATCGCCTGCAGATTATGTCATGGCAGGGAAAACTGGAACAACTGAAGCAGTTTTCAATCCGGAGTACACAAGTGACCAGTGGGTAATTGGTTATACTCCGGATGTAGTGATTAGCCACTGGCTTGGCTTTCCGACCACTGATGAAAATCACTATCTAGCAGGATCTACTTCAAACGGTGCGGCCCATGTCTTTAGAAACATTGCAAATACCATTTTACCTTATACGCCAGGAAGTACCTTTACCGTTGAAAATGCTTATAAGCAAAATGGGATTGCGCCAGCTAATACAAATAATCAAGTACAGAGTAATGAAACCAATCAGACGGATAATAGCCTTTCTGATATTAGAAGTCGTGCACAAAATCTGGTAGATGAGGCGAGTCGTGCTATATCAGATGCTAAAATTAAGGAAAAAGCACAAACAATATGGGATTCGGTAGTCAATCTATTTCGTTAAGATGCTTGTCAAAGCCTAGCTTTCTTGTTATAATAGATAGGATGGAGGCGTTATGGCACTAAAAAAAGCAAGCCTAGCTTGTGCGGTTTGTGGTTCGAGAAACTATTCAATCAAGATCAGCGGAAACCCCAAGCCAACACGACTAGAAGTAAATAAATTTTGTAAACATTGTGGTAAGTATACTACACACAGAGAAACGAGATAGGAGAGAGCGATGCGTTTTATTGGAGATATTTTTCGACTTCTTAAAGACACAACATGGCCAACTCGCAAGGAAAGCTGGAGAGATTTTCGTTCTATCATGGAATACACTGCTTTCTTTGTTGTGATTATTTATATTTTTGACAAGTTGATTGTTTCAGGTTTGATTCGATTTATTAACATTTTTTAGAAGAACTGTGAAGTCATTCACGCTAAAAGTCTTCTATTATGAAAGGAAGTATCATGGATAGTTTTGATAAAGGATGGTTTGTCTTACAAACTTATTCTGGTTATGAAAATAAGGTAAAAGAAAATCTATTACAACGTGCACAAACCTACAATATGTTGGATAATATTTTACGTGTTGAAATTCCAACACAGACAGTGCAAGTTGAAAAAAATGGAAAGAAAAAAGAAGTAGAAGAAAATCGCTTTCCAGGTTATGTTCTTGTAGAAATGGTCATGACAGATGAAGCTTGGTTTGTTGTTCGAAACACACCAAACGTTACAGGATTCGTCGGATCTCACGGAAATAGATCAAAACCCACTCCATTATTGGAACAAGAAATCCGTGATATCTTGATTTCTATGGGACAAACTGTACAAGAGTTTGATATTGATGTTGAAGTTGGTCAAACTGTACGTATCATTGATGGTGCTTTTGCAGACTATACTGGTAAGATTACAGAGATTGATAACAATAAAGTGAAGATGATTATCTCTATGTTTGGAAATGACACAGTTGCAGAAGTAAACCTAAACCAAATCGCAGAATTATAACCCTGAGAGAGGCATGTCCTCTCTTTTTTGCGCAGTTGAAGCGGTGTAGAGAACAGAACGGGAAAATAGGACAAAAGTGTTTTTGAATCTGTTAGACTGTATCTAGAAAGGGGAACAATATGCTTAAAAAATTGTATGAAGTAGTCCAAGGAATTGTATATAAGTGTAGAAATGAGTATTACCTTCATTTATGGGAGTTATCTGATTGGGACCAAGAGGGTATGATCTGCTTGCATGAATTGATTAGTAGAGAAGAAGAACTGATAGAAGATATACCTCGTTTACGTAAATATTTCAAAACAAAATTTCGGAATCGGATTTTAGATTATCTCCGTAAGCAAGAAAGTCAAAAACGAAGATATGATAAAGAACCCTATGAAGAAGTAGGTGAGATTAGTCATCGTATAAGTGAGGGCGGTCTGTGGCTAGATGATTATTATCTCTTTTATGAAACCCTAAGAGATTATAAAAGTAAACAAAATAAAGAGAAACAAGAAGAGTTAGAACGCGTCTTAAGACATGAACGATTTCGAGGTCGACAAAGAGTATTGAGAGACTTACGTATTGTGTTTAAGGAGTTTGATATCCGTACTCGGTAAGAAGCTATGCAAAAAAAGAAAAAAACATAAAAAGTTTCAAAAAGTAGTTGACAAAGTTTGAAAAGTCGGTATAATAGTAAGAGTTGAAAATAACAACTCTGGTCCGTTGGTCAAGGGGTTAAGACACCGCCTTTTCACGGCGGTAACACGGGTTCGAATCCCGTACGGACTATAGTATGTTGCAGATGAAACACTTGATGAAAAAAGTTTAAAAAAGTTTCAAAAAAGTGTTGACAAGCGAAAGCGACTGTGATATACTAATATAGTTGTCACTTGAGAGAAGTGAGTGACAAAGACCTTTGAAAACTGAACAAGACGAACCAATGTGCAGGGCACTACAACAATTGTTGTAGTACTGAACAATGAAAAAAACAATAAATCTGTCAGTGACAGAAATGAGTAAGAACTCAAACTTTTAATGAGAGTTTGATCCTGGCTCAGGACGAACGCTGGCGGCGTGC
>NZ_NCVG01000013.1:0-16520 GCF_002096835.1 Streptococcus mitis
TTGAACAAAGTGAAAGCCAGCGTCTTTAGGCGCTGGCTGGTAATTTGGGCTTATAGCCCTGGGACAAACCACCCGTTTGACGGGTGGTCATGATTGGGATTCATGATATAATAATAAAACTGATAAGTAGGAAAAGGGAAATTGATGAATTATACAGTTGAAGAAAAAGAAGTCTTTATGAGAGAAGCTTTGAGAGAGGCTGAGATTGCTCTTGAACACGATGAAATTCCAATTGGTTGTGTGATTGTCAAGGATGGCGAAATCATTGGTCGTGGGCACAATGCGCGTGAGGAATTGCAGCGGGCGGTCATGCATGCAGAAATCATGGCAATAGAGAATGCGAACTTGACTGAGGAGAGCTGGCGTTTGCTGGATTGCACACTTTTTGTGACCATTGAGCCTTGTGTCATGTGTAGTGGGGCGATTGGGCTTGCCCGTATTCCAAACGTGGTCTATGGGGCTAAAAACCAGAAATTTGGCGCTGCTGGAAGTTTGTACGATATCTTGACAGATGAGCGTCTCAATCATCGTGTGGAGGTTGAAACGGGAATTTTGGAAGATGAATGCGCAGCTATTATGCAGGACTTTTTTAGAAATAGACGGAAAAAATAATTTTGCTTTTAAAATGAATAGGAATGTGATATAATAAATAGTGGAGCAACAGTTCTGCGTGAAGCGGGTCAGGGGAGGAATCCAGCAGCCCTAAGCGATTTGAATTGTGTGCTCTTTTTTTCGTGCTTTTTCCGAATAAATAAGATAGAATAATCTAGAATAAATGATAATAGAAAAGAGAAAATGATGAAAATTCGTGGTTTTGAATTGGTTTCGACTTTTACAGATAAAAATTTATTGCCCAAGCGTGAGACAGCGCATGCGGCTGGTTACGACTTAAAGGTTGCTGTGCGTACAGTTATTGCTCCAGGAGAGATTGTATTGGTTCCGACAGGGGTTAAGGCTTATATGCAGCCGACTGAGGTTCTCTACCTCTATGATCGTTCTTCAAACCCTCGTAAAAAGGGCTTGGTTTTAATTAATTCAGTTGGGGTCATTGATGGGGATTATTATGGCAATCCTGGGAATGAAGGGCATATTTTTGCTCAGATGAAGAATATCACAGACCAAGAGGTTGTTCTTGAAGTTGGAGAACGTGTTGTCCAGGCTGTCTTTGCTCCTTTCTTAATTGCAGATGGAGATGCGGCAGACGGCGTGCGAACTGGTGGATTTGGATCGACAGGGCACTAGGATGAAGATTATCTTTGTGCGTCACGGGGAGCCAGATTATCGTGAGTTAGAAGAGCGTTCTTATACGGGATTTGGGATAGATTTGGCACCCTTGTCTGATAAGGGACGGCAGCAAGCCCAGAAATTGAGCACCAATCCTTTACTCCCTTCAGCTGAAATAATCGTATCTTCTGCAGTCACAAGAGCTTTAGAAACGGCTTCTTATGTGGCTTGTGTTACTGGACTTCCTTTGAGAGTGGAACCATTATTGCATGAATGGCAGGTCTATGAAAGTGGCACAGATAATTTTGAAAAAGCTCGTGCTATATTTCTAGAAAATAATGGGGAGTTACTTCCTAATAGTCCTATTCAATATGAGACAGCTGCGAAGATGAAGTCTCGTTTTCTAGAATGCATGGCTAAGTATCGAGATTACCAGACCGTGATAGTGGTAACTCACAACATGCTCATGCGTCAGTTTGTGCCAAATGAGAAGATTGATTTTTGCCAAGTGATTGAGTGTGAGTTAGAGATATAGAAAGAGGTTTATCATCGCAAAGAAAAAAGCGACATTTGTATGTCAAAATTGTGGGTATAATTCACCTAAATATCTGGGACGTTGCCCCAACTGTGGGTCTTGGTCTTCTTTTGTAGAAGAGGTTGAGGTTGCCGAGGTCAAGAATGCGCGTGTGTCCTTGACAGGTGAGAAAACCAAGCCCATGAAACTGGCTGAGGTGACTTCTATCAATGTCAATCGAACCAAGACGGAGATGGAGGAATTCAACCGTGTACTTGGAGGCGGAGTGGTACCGGGAAGTCTCGTTCTTATCGGTGGGGATCCTGGAATTGGGAAATCAACCCTTCTTTTACAAGTCTCAACCCAGCTGTCTCAAGTGGGGACTGTTCTCTATGTCAGTGGGGAGGAGTCTGCCCAGCAAATCAAGTTGCGAGCAGAGCGCTTGGGAGATATTGATAGCGAGTTTTATCTCTATGCAGAGACTAATATGCAGAGTGTTCGAGCTGAAGTGGAGCGCATCCAGCCAGACTTCCTCATCATCGACTCCATTCAGACTATTATGTCTCCTGAGATTTCAGGGGTGCAGGGGTCTGTTTCTCAAGTGCGTGAGGTGACGGCTGAGCTTATGCAGCTGGCCAAGACCAATAACATTGCCATCTTTATCGTAGGTCATGTGACCAAGGAAGGAACCTTGGCTGGTCCTCGTATGCTAGAGCATATGGTGGATACGGTGCTTTACTTTGAAGGGGAGCGTCACCATACCTTCCGTATTTTAAGAGCGGTCAAAAACCGTTTTGGCTCCACTAATGAGATTGGGATTTTTGAGATGCAGTCAGGTGGCTTGGTTGAGGTTCTTAATCCGAGTCAAGTTTTCCTAGAAGAGCGTTTGGATGGAGCGACTGGCTCATCAATCGTTGTGACCATGGAAGGGACGCGTCCTATTCTTGCAGAAGTGCAGGCCTTGGTAACACCGACCATGTTTGGAAATGCCAAGCGTACTACGACAGGTCTTGACTTCAATCGCGCTAGCTTGATTATGGCTGTTTTGGAAAAACGGGCAGGTCTTCTCTTACAAAATCAGGATGCCTATCTCAAATCTGCTGGTGGTGTCAAATTGGATGAACCTGCCATTGACTTAGCTGTTGCAGTTGCCATTGCTTCGAGCTACAAGGACAAGCCAACCAATCCTCAGGAATGTTTTGTAGGCGAACTGGGCTTGACAGGAGAAATTCGGCGCGTGAATCGTATCGAGCAACGTATCAATGAAGCTGCTAAACTGGGTTTTACTAAGATTTATGTACCGAAGAATTCTTTGACAGGAATCACTCCACCCAAGGAAATTCAGGTCATTGGTGTGACAACGATTCAGGAAGTTTTGAAAAAGGTCTTTGCATAATCCGTGACAAATCCTTTTAAAAATGATAAGATAGGAGAAATATTTGACTATCAAATTTTCGAGGAGGGAATCGTGTCGTATTTTGAACAGTTTATGCAAGCCAATCAGGCTTATGTTGCCCTACATGGGCAGTTAAATCTGCCACTTAAACCCAAAACAAGAGTGGCTATTGTGACCTGTATGGACTCTCGTCTGCACGTTGCGCAAGCTCTGGGCTTGGCACTTGGGGATGCTCATATCTTGCGGAATGCAGGTGGCCGAGTGACTGAGGACATGATTCGTTCGCTAGTTATTTCCCAGCAACAAATGGGGACAAGAGAGATTGTGGTATTGCACCATACAGACTGTGGTGCTCAGACTTTTGAAAATGGTCCTTTTCAGGAGTATCTGAAAGAGGAACTAGGTGTCGATGTGTCAGACCAAGACTTCTTGCCCTTCCAAGATATAGAGGAGAGTGTACGCGAGGATATGCAACTTCTTATCGAGTCTCCCTTAATACCAGATGATGTCATTATCTCTGGTGCTATTTACGATGTGGATACAGGAAGTATGACAGTCGTAGAATTATAAATACTTCATTTAGAAAGAAAGTGTATGAAGAAAAACAGCATTTTATTTATTTTTATCTTATTGCTATGTATTGGTTTACAATATGAAACCATCTACTATACGGACGGTTCGATGTCAGGTGCAGAATATGGACTAATGGGAGTTTCTATCTTTCTAGCTCTCTTTTACATGATTCCGGCTCTTTATTTCCTTTTCCGTATTGGGAAAAAATGGGAATTGCCAAAGAAGGCCTTGATTTTGTCTTTATTGGGTGGGATGTTCCTTTCAGGCTGGTTATCTAGCTTTGCTAATACTTATATCCATGATTTATTGGAGTTTCTTTTCCCAGATAGTGCATTTTTAAATGCCTTTGAAAGTGCTATTGTGGCTCCTTTGGTAGAAGAACCCTTGAAATTATTGCCACTTGTTTTTGTTTTAGCTTTGGTTCCTGTGCGAAAATTAAAATCTTTGTTTTTACTTGGAATTGCTTCTGGTTTGGGATTTCAAATGATTGAGGATATTGGCTATATTCGTATGGATTTGCCAGAGGGCTTTGACTTTACTATTTCGAGAATTTTAGAGCGTATCATCTCAGGAATTGCCTCTCACTGGACTTTTTCAGGTCTGGCTGTAGTAGGTGTTTACTTGCTTTACAGAGCTTATAAAGGGCAGAAGGTTGGCAAGAAAGAGGGGCTTATTTTCCTAGGTTTAGCCTTGGGAACTCATTTCTTGTTTAATTCTCCTTTTGTTGAATTGGAGACAGAATTGCCCCTAGCGATTCCAGTGGTGACGGCTATTGCTCTCTATGGTTTTTATCAGGCTTATCGCTTTGTTGAGAAGAACGATGAGTTGATGAACTAGAATATTTTTTAAAAGAATGATGCAAGGGTACAAATATGGTGCCCTTCTTTTATTTTTGATTGAAAAATAGTGTAAAAAGCGCTACAATGGTAGATGGAAAATCTTGTGAAAAGCACAAGCGATACATATATACCGGAGGAAATCATGTCTTTTTCTGATTTAAAGCTGTTTGCCCTTTCTTCTAATCAAGAATTGGCAAAACGTGTGGCGCAGGAGATTGGGATAGAGTTGGGGAAATCAAGTGTTCGCCAATTTTCAGATGGAGAGATTCAGGTCAACATCGAAGAATCAATCCGTGGGAAACACGTCTTTATCCTACAATCAACTAGCTCGCCTGTAAATGACAATCTGCTTGAAATTTTGATTATGGTGGATGCTTTGAAGCGTGCGAGTGCAGAATCTGTCAATGTTGTCATGCCTTACTATGGGTATGCACGTCAGGATAGAAAGGCGAGAGCGCGTGAGCCAATCACTTCAAAACTTGTTGCAAATATGCTTGAAGTAGCTGGAGTGGATCGTTTATTGACCATCGACTTGCATGCTGCGCAGATTCAAGGATTCTTTGATATTCCTGTGGATCATTTGATGGGAGCTCCTCTGATTGCGGATTATTTTGAGCGTCGTGGCATGGTTGGTTCTGACTATGTGGTTGTCAGCCCAGACCATGGAGGGGTGACTCGTGCTCGTAAGTTGGCTGAGTTTTTGAAAACATCTATCGCTATCATCGACAAACGTCGCAGTGTTGATAAGATGAATACCAGTGAAGTCATGAACATCATCGGTAAGGTCGAAGGCAAGACTTGTATCTTGATTGATGATATGATTGATACTGCTGGAACGATTTGTCACGCTGCAGATGCCCTTGCAGAAGCTGGTGCTGTTGAAGTCTATGCAAGCTGTACGCACCCAGTTCTTTCTGGTCCTGCTATGGACAATATCCAAAACTCAGCTATCAAGAAATTGGTTGTTTTGGATACCATCTATCTGCCAGAAGAGCGTTTGATTGATAAGATTGAGCAGATTTCAATCGCTCATCTCCTAGGGGATGCTATCGTACGTATCCATGAAAAACGCCCACTTTCTCCACTTTTCAGTATTGAGAAAAAGATTTAATGACCAAGCCTGAGATAATTCTCAGGTTTTTTTCGTCTCTTTTGCGAATAAATAGATAGTAACAGTGAATCTAGGAAAACTAGATTTAATACTCTTCGAAAATCAAATTCAAACCACGTCAACGTCGCCTTGCCGTACTCAAGTACAGCCTGCGGCTAGTTTCCTAGTTTGCTCTTTGATTTTCATTGAGTATAAGACTATGGTATAATAAAAGGAGGAAAAGGATGATTCTCAGACATCCGGGCATCAGCCCAACCAATGATTTAGTTGCTAAGAAGATTTTTAGCAATCCAGAAATCACTTGTCAATTTATACGCGATATGCTGGACTTGCCAGCAAAAAATGTGACCATTTTGGAGGGAAGCAATATTCATGTCTTGCCTTCCCTGCCTTATTCAGCGCAGGATTTCTATACCAGTATAGACGTCTTGGCAGAGTTGGACAATGGGACACAGGTTATTATCGAAATTCAGGTGCATCATCAAAATTTTTTCATTAATCGCCTGTGGGCTTATTTGTGCAGTCAGGTCAATCAAAATCTTGAAAAAATTCGCCAGCAAGAAGGCAATACTCATCGAAGTTACAAACACATCGCACCAGTATATGCTATCGCAATTGTGGACAGCAACTACTTTCAGGATGATTTAGCCTTTCACAGTTTTAGTATGCGAGAGGATACGACGGGTGAGGTTTTGACAATTACAAACAATGGACAGGAAAACCATCTAGTAAAGATGGCATTCTTAGAACTAAAAAAGTACAGAGAGACCAGCAAGGATAGTGTTCGCAAGCCGTGGTTGGAGTTTTTTGGGAATAAACCCTTTACCCAAGAACCCGAGCGAGCCATTAGCCAAGCAGACCAACTGCTGGACTACAAGAGCTGGTCCGAGGAGGACAGGAAAATGTTTAGTGAACAACGCAGACGCGAAGAACAAGCCTTGTTAGCACAGGACTATACTTTGTAACAAGCTGAAGAAAAAGGACTGAAAAAAGGATTAGTAAATCTCGTTCGCCAGCATCTTTTAACCGTTGAGGTTGCCAGCCAGCAATTAGGCATGACAGTAGCTGAGTTTGAGTCACTCTTATAAGACCATCACAAGTAATAGCATTCTTGGAATTAAAAAAATACAGAGAAACCAGCAAAGATGAGGTTCGTAAGCCGTGGTTGGAGTTTTTCGGCAACAAACCCTTTACTCAGTAGCCAGAGCGATCCATCAGCCAGGCAGACCAACTGCTGGACTACAAGAGCTGGTCCGAGGAGGACAGGAAAATGTTTAGTCAACTACGTATGCGAGAAGAGCAAGCCTTGTTAGCACAGGACTATGCCTTGGAACAAGCTGAAGAAAAAGGATTAGAGCGTGGGAAAGTTGAAGGAAGGGAAACTTTTTGCCTTTTTAGATATGGTATGTCAACATGTTTTAACTTCCGAAGTTGCCAGTCAGCAGTTGTAGCTGCAACAGCAGCTATTAACGCAGCTCCAGTTCATGCATATGGTAACTGGTCAGGATGGGATGGTAGTGCAGGAAACCCAACACACCAAGATGGTGTAGTTGCTCCAGCTAACCAATACAAACCAGCGAAGCCAGTTACTAACCCACGCGGTTCTAATGACAACGGTTATGGTACTCCAACGCATACAAAAGGTACAGTTGCTGTAACAGTTATCGATCTTTCTACTGGTAAACCAGTAGCAGGTGCGACTGTTGACTTCAACGCTGGTGGTAAAACTTCATCAGTAACAACAGGTGCTGATGGTGTTGCTACTTTGTCAGATGTTGAACCAGGAACAGCCGTTTCGTATCGTTTGAATGTTCCAGCTGGATATGAGGAAGACTCATACAATGGTCATGTTACAGCAGTTGCTGGTAATGTTCCTGCAACATTCTCAATTCGCCCAGCAACACTTCAAAACAACCGCGATACAATTCATCCAGCACAACCAGGTCAATCATATGGTGAAGAAGTTAAATCACCATGGGTTAAAGATGACAAAGGTCAATGGAGCTATGTTCTTGATGAAAAAGGAACAAAAGCTACTGGTTGGAAACAAATTGATGGCAAATGGTACTATGCTTATAGTTCAGGAGCTCTTGCTGTCAGCACTACAATCAATGGTTACACAGTAAATGCCAACGGTGAGTGGGTTTAAAAGTGTAAAATTTACCATAGAAAATGTAAATAATAAAAAGAAAACAAAAAGAAAGTTTATAAAATAGGCTTTCTTTTTTCTATTATGAGAGGTGTATTTGAAAATTAACATAAGTATATAATTGTATAAAAAAGTAACCTATTACTTGATTATATTTTTAGAAAGCGTTATAATAAATCTAAATATGATTCTAAAAAAGGGGTTTCAAAAATGGATAAAAAGAAAATGATTTTAACTAGCTTGGCTAGTGTGGCTGTATTGGGAGCGGCATTTGCGGCATCTCAACCATCAGTTGTAAAAGCTGAAGAGCAACCTACAGCTAGTCAACCAGCCGGCAAAACAGATACATCAGCAACTAATTCAAATAGCACAACTAACCCTGCTGGAAATTCTGAGACAACAGAGCAACCAGCGGCTACTCAGCCAGCAGAAACTGGAGCTACTGACACTTCTAAATCAGAAGTTACAAGTCCAGAAATTAAAAAAGCTGAAGATGAAGCTAAAAAAGCTGAAGAAAAAGTTACTGAAGCTCAAGCTAAAGTAGATACAACTACTACTGCAGCTAAAGAAGCTGATACAAAACTTGAAACTGAGAAAAAAGAAGCTACTGAAGCTGAAGCTGCAAAAACTGAAGCTGAAAAAGCTAAAACTGCAGCTGACGAAGAATTAGCTGCAGCAAAAACAAAAGCTGCTGAAGCTGACGCTAAAGCTAAAGAAGAAGCGAAGAAAGAAGAAGACGCTAAGAAAGAAGAAGCTGATTCTAAAGAAGCATTAACCGAGGCTTTAAAACAATTACCTGATGATAACGCATTACTCGACAAAAAAGCAAAAGAGGATTTATTAAAAGCTGTAGAAGCTGGTGATTTAAAAGCTGGTGATATTCTTAAAGAATTAGCAGATGATGATAAAAAAGCTGAAGCTAATAAAGAAACAGAGAAAAAATTAAGAAATAAAGACCAAGCTGCTACTGCTGATGCTGGAGCTTCTCCAGTAACAGAAGGAAAAACATCAGCTCTTCCAGAAGATTTAAAAGCTAAAATCGATGAAGCTGAAAAAGCTGATGCTGCTCGTCCTGCATCAGAAAAAGCTCAAGATAAAGCTGATGATTTAGGTGAAAAAGTTGATACGCTTAAAGAAGATGCTGATGCATTAAAAGCTGAAGAAGATAAAAAAGCTGAAGCTCTTAAAAAACAAGAAGATACATTAAAAGAAGCTGAAGAAGCTCTTAAATCAGCTACAGATAACGGTTCTGATTCTGATATTGTTTCTTCATTAGATAAAGCTGTTAAGGCGATTAAAAAAGAGCGTGATGCTGCACAAAATGCATTTGATCAAGCTGCTTCGGATACTAAAGCTGTTGCTGATGAGCTAAACAAACTTACTGATGAGTACAACAAAGCTCTTGATGAAGTAAAAGCTGCTAAAGAAAAAGAGGCTAACGAGCCAGCTAAACCAGTAGAAGAAGAACCAGCTAAACCAGCAGAAAAAACAGAAGCTGAAAAAGCTGCTGAAGCTAAAGCAGAAGCCGATGCTAAAGTTGCTGAATTGCAGAAAAAAGCAGACGAAGCTAAAACAAAAGCAGATGAAGCTACAGCTAAAGCAGAAAAAGAAGCTGCTGATGTAAAAGCTGCACAAACAAAAAAAGAAGAAGCCGATAAAGTAAAAGCTGACGCAGAAGCTGAATTGACTAAAGCAAAAGAAGAAGCAGACAAGGCTAAAGCTAAAGTTGAAGAACTTAAAAAAGAAGAAGCTGAAACTAGAACTGCTCTTAAAGATGCTTTAGATCAATTAGAAAAAGGTATCGATGCTAATGCTAAGATTACAAATAAAGAAGAAGCCAAAAAAGCATTAGGTAAAGAAGATATTTTAGCTGCAGTTGAAAAAGGCGACTTAACTGCAGGAGATGTTCTTAAAGAATTAAAAGGTCAAAATGAGACTGCTGAAGCTAACAAAAATCAAGATCCACAAGCAGACGAAATTGGCGCTACAAAACAAGAAGGAAAACCTCTTGCTGAACTTCCTACTGCTGATAAAGAAAAATTAGACGCTGCTTACAACAAAGAAGCTTCTAAACCAATCGTTAAAAAACTTCAAGATATCGCTGATGATATCGCTGAAAAAATTGAAAAATTAACTAAAGTAGCTGATAAAGACAAGGCTGATGCTACTGAAAAAGCTAAAGCTGTAGAAGAAAAAAATGCTGCATTAGATAAACAAAAAGAAACTTTAGAAAAAGCTAAAACTGCACTTGCAACAGCTAAGAAAAACAATGCTGAACAATCTATCCAAGATGGATTACAAGATGCTGTAACTAGATTAGAAGCTGCTGTTGCTTCTGCTAAAACTGCTGCAGATGAAGCTCAAGCTAAATTCGACGAAGTTAACGAAGTAGTGAAAGCTTACAAAGATGCAATCGATGAACTAACTGATGATTACAACGCAACTTTAGGTTATATCGAAAACTTAAAAGAAGTTCCTAAAGGTGAAGCACCAAAAGACTTCGCAGGTGGAGTAAATGATGATGAAGCAACTACTGAGCCTGCTAAGGAAGCGGATGAGGTTCCAACGGTTCCTAATGCTCCAGAATTCAATGGTGGGGTAAATCCTGCTGACGCTCCTACAGCTGAAGAAAAACCTGAATTCACAGGTGGAGTAAACGATGAAGAAGCGCCTACAACACCAGCAACTCCAGAGTTCAATAGTGGTGTAAATGATGATAATGCTCCTACTCAACCTAATAATCCTGAATTCAACGGAGGAGTAAATGATACAACACCTCCTACTGAACCTAATAAACCAGAGGGAGAAGCTCCAAAACCATCTAAACCTGAAACTTCAAACGGAGATGCACTTGTACAACCAGAACTTCCAGAATTCAATGGTGGAGTGAATGATACAACACCTCCAACTCCTGCAAAACCTGAAGGAGAAACTCCAAAACCAACTAAACCAGAAGCTTCAAACGGAGATGCACTTGTACAACCAGAACTTCCAGCATTCAAAGGCGGAGTTAACGCTGTTGAAGCTGCTGTTAATGAAATTCCAGAGTTTGGTGTTAATAACCCTGAAATCAAAAAAATCTTAGACGAAATCTCTAAAGTAAAAGAGCAAATCAAAGACAGCGAAGAAAATGAAGGTGTTGAAGATTATTATAAAGATGGATTAAAAGATCGTCTAGCTGATTTAGAAGATGCCTTAAATACTTTAATTAATAATAAAGCTGAGGTTCTATCTGGAAGTAATGATACAGAAGACTTAAAAGTCACACGCTATGTTGATATTGCTACTAACGCTGATATTTTGAATGCTGAAGAAGGTCATTTCAAAGGTAAATCAATTGCAGGTTATACTTTTGTGAAATCTGAAGAAAAAGATGGTATTATTACTAACTATTACAAAAAAGTAACTAATCACTATTCTACTCCAAATTCAGATTCAAGACTAACACCAACAGCTGAAACCCCAGCAACTCCTGCGGTTACTACAACTGTAGCAGGTACTAATAAAGATAATACATATCAAGCTCCAGCTGCGAAAGTAGAAGATAAGAAAGAACTTCCTAACACTGGTGGTAAAGATAATGTTGCAGTTGCATCATTAGGATTCCTTGGATTACTCCTTGGTGCCCTTCCATTTGTGAAACGCAAAAACTAATTAGTTGAAGATATAAAAGAGAAGGATTATGACCTTCTCTTTTTGTGATATGGACTATAGTGAGAGTTCTATTGAAAGAAGAAAAAAGTGAATAAAACGATATTTTAGTCTTGTTCACTTTTATGTTGTTCTATAAACTTAGTCTCTATAATATTTGTAGTGGGTAAATCCCCATGGATATTATGGAGCCTATTTTGTTGTAGAAAAAAAGTCCCATAAGATCTATAATGAAAAGCGACCAAACAACTCATTAGAAAAATTCATATGGAACAATTACATTTTATCACAAAATTACTAGACATTAAAGACCCTAATATCCAAATTATAGATATCATCAATAGGGATTCCCACAAAGAAATCATTGCTAAACTGGATTATGAGGCTCCACTTTGCCCTAACTGTGGAATCCAAATGAAGAAATATGACTTTCAAAAACCGTCTAAGATTCCTTACCTTGAAACGACTGGTATGCCTACTAGAATTCTACTTAAAAAAGTGCTATCAGTGCTTGAAAATGATGGTCGCTGAGACTCCTCTAGTAAAGAAAAATCATCAAATTTCTCGTGTCGTAAACCCAAAGAAGCTCTTGTAGTCTAGCAGTTGGTCTGCTTGACTGATGGCTCGCTCAGGTTGCTGGGTAAAGGGTTTGTTCCCGAAAAACTCCAACCATGGCTTACGAACCTCGTCTTTGCTGGTTTCTCTGTATTTTTTTAATCTTATTTACAATGGTCTTTCAATAGTTCTTCAAACTCAGCGACAGTCATGCCCAATTGTTCACTAGCAACCTCGGAAGTCAGAAGACCTTGGCGAACCATATCTAAGAAAGCAAAGACTCTTCCTTCAACTTTCCCACGCTCTAGACCTTGTTCAAGACCTTCTGCCCTAGCTGTTTCCAAGGCATAGTCATGAGCGAGTAAGGCTTGTTCTTCACGTCTGCGTTGTTCACTAAACATTTTCCTGTCCTCCTCGGACCAGCTCTTGTAGTCTAGCAGTTGGTCTGCCTGGCTAATGGCTCGCTCGGGTTGTTGGGTAAAGGGTTTGTTCCCGAAAAACTCCAACCACGGTTTGCGAACCTCGTCTTTGCTGGTTTCTCTATATTTTTTTAATTCCAAGAAAGCCATCTTAACCAGATGGTTTTCTTGTCCATTAGTTGTGATGGTTAAGACTTCACCTGTCGTATCCTCACGCATACTAAAGCTATGAAAAGCTAAATCATCTGAGAAGTAATTACTGTCCACAATAGCGATAGCATATACCGGTGCGATGTGTTTATAACTCTGGTGGGTGTCACCTTCACGTTGACGAATTTTTTCGAGATTTTGATTGACCTGACTGCACAGATAAGCCCATAAACGATTGATGAAAAAATTCTGATGATGCACCTGAATTTCAATGATTACTTGAGTGCCATTGTCCAACTCTGCCAAGACGTCTATACTAGTATAGAAATCCTGCGCCGAGTACGGCAGGGAAGGCAAGACGTGAATATTGCTTCCCTCCAAAATCGTCACATTTTTTGCAGGTAAGTCCAGCATATCGCGAATAAATTGACAAGTAATTTCTGGATTGCTAAAGATTTTCTTAGCAACCAAGTCATTGGTCGGGCTAATGTCCGGATGACGTACGGTCATACTTCTTCTCCTTTCATTATAGCACATTTTTAAATCTAGGTTTACTAGATTATCTGGCTCTATCTATTTATTCGGAAAAAGTATGAAAAATACTTGCTCTAGCTCTTCCCAATGGTATTTTTTGGTGCTTTCCTTTATAATGGGTGTATGGATAAGAAAAAATTATTATTGATTGATGGCTCTTCTGTTGCTTTTCGGGCGTTTTTTGCGCTCTATCAGCAGTTGGACCGTTTTAAGAATGCGGCTGGTTTGCATACCAATGCGATTTATGGTTTTCAGTTGATGTTGAGCCATTTGTTGGAGAGGATTGAGCCTAGTCATATTTTGGTGGCTTTTGATGCGGGGAAGACGACCTTCCGGACAGAGATGTATGCGGACTATAAGGGTGGTCGGGCTAAGACTCCTGATGAGTTTCGTGAGCAATTTCCTTTCATTCGTGAGTTGCTGGATCATATGGGGATTCGCCACTATGAGTTGGCTCAGTATGAGGCGGATGATATCATCGGGACGCTGGATAAACTAGCTGAGCAGGATGGTTTTGATGTTACCATTGTCAGTGGGGACAAGGACTTGATTCAGCTGACGGATGAGCATACGGTGGTTGAGATTTCCAAGAAAGGCGTGGCTGAATTTGAGGCCTTTACGCCAGACTATCTTATGGAAAAGATGGGCATCACACCGACGCAGTTTATCGATCTCAAGGCGCTCATGGGTGATAAGTCGGATAATATCCCTGGGGTGACCAAAATCGGTGAAAAGACGGGTATCAAGCTTTTACTGGAGCATGGTTCGCTTGAGGGAATTTATGAAAATATCGATGGGATGAAGGCTTCTAAGATGAAGGAAAATCTCATCAATGATAAGGAACAGGCTTTTTTGTCTAAAACACTGGCGACCATTGATACCAAGGCACCGATTGAGATTGGTTTGAAGGATTTGGTCTATAGTGGTCCAGATGTTGAAAATCTTGGGAAATTCTATGATGAGATGGGCTTCAAACAGCTCAAGCAGGCTTTAAATGCATCTTCGACTGATGTGGCTGAGAGTTTGGACTTTACTATCGTTGACCAAGTTAGTCAAGATATGCTGAATGAAGAGTCTATCTTCCATTTTGAGCTTTTTGGTGAGAATTACCATACGGATGATTTGATTGGTTTTGCCTGGTCTTGTGGGGATAAGCTTTATGCTACAGACAAGCTTGAACTTTTGCAAGAGCCGATTTTCAAGGATTTTCTAGAAAAAACACCTCTGAGAGTGTATGACTTTAAGAAGGCTAAGGTTCTTTTAAATCGTTATGATGTGAATATGCAGGCGCCTGCTTTTGACAGTCGTTTGGCCAAATACCTCCTTTCGACTGTGGAGGACAATGAAATTGCGACCATCGCTAGTCTTTATGGCCAGACTTACTTGGTTGATGATGAGACTTTCTATGGTAAGGGTGTCAAGAAGGCCATTCCTGAACGCGAGAAATTCTTGGAACATTTGGCGCGTAAGCTTGCTGTTTTGGTCGAAACAGAGCCTGTTTTACTTGAAAAACTCAGTGAAAATGGGCAATTAGAGCTTCTTTATGATATAGAGCAACCTCTGGCCTTTGTCCTTGCCAAGATGGAAATTGCTGGGATTACGGTCAAGAAAGAGACCTTGCTTGAGATGCAGGCTGAAAATGAGCTTGTCATTGAAAAACTCACTCAAGAGATTTACGAACTGGCTGGCGAGGAGTTTAATATCAACTCGCCTAAGCAGTTGGGCGTGCTTCTCTTTGAAAAATTGGGGCTACCTCTAGAATACACTAAGAAAACCAAGACTGGATACTCGACAGCCGTGGATGTCTTGGAGCGCCTGGCTCCTATTGCTCCGATTGTTAAGAAAATCCTGGATTACCGTCAGATTACCAAGATTCAATCTACTTATGTGATTGGCTTACAGGACTGGATTTTGGCTGATGGCAAGATTCATACTCGCTATGTTCAGGATTTGACCCAGACCGGGCGTCTGTCTAGTGTGGATCCAAACTTGCAAAATATCCCTGTGCGTTTGGAGCAGGGTCGTCTCATTCGTAAGGCTTTTGTGCCTGAGTGGGAGGATAGTGTGCTGCTCAGTTCGGACTATTCACAGATTGAATTGCGCGTTCTGGCGCATATTTCTAAGGATGAGCACTTGATTAAGGCCTTCCAAGAGGGGGCAGATATCCATACTTCGACAGCTATGCGGGTCTTTGGCATTGAGCGTCCTGAGGATGTGACTCCAAACGACCGTCGCAATGCCAAGGCTGTTAACTTTGGAGTGGTTTACGGGATTTCAGACTTTGGTTTGTCTAATAATTTGGGCATTAGCCGTAAGGAGGCCAAGGCTTACATTGATACCTACTTTGAACGTTTCCCAGGTATTAAAAACTACATGGATGAAGTGGTGCGTGAGGCGCGTGATAAGGGCTATGTAGAGACCCTCTTCAAGCGTCGTCGTGAGTTGCCAGATATCAATTCGCGTAACTTTAACATTCGTGGTTTTGCGGAGCGGACTGCCATCAACTCTCCTATCCAGGGTTCCGCAGCAGATATTCTCAAGATTGCCATGATTCAGCTGGATAAAGCCTTGGTTGCAGGGGGGTATCAGACTAAGATGCTTCTGCAAGTGCACGATGAAATCGTCCTTGAAGTTCCTAAATCTGAATTGGCAGAGATGAAAAAATTGGTGAAACAAACCATGGAAGAAGCCATTCAACTCAGTGTTCCTCTTATCGCAGATGAAAATGAAGGGGCAACCTGGTACGAGGCTAAATAAAAAGGGGGCTAGTCCTCCTTTTTTGTAGTAGAATTCTGCAAGCCTTTTCAAATTGTGCTATACTGAAGAAAAAGGAGGATTTCTATGAGTCAAGAATTTATCAATCCAAGTGATGGTGTGATTCGTCAGTATCTCGCAACGAGTAAAACCCTTGCTGTGGTGGGTTTGTCAGACCGTGAGGAAACAACTAGCAATCGAGTGACTAAGGAAATGCAGTCTCGGGGTTATAAAATTATCCCAGTCAATCCCAAGGCAGCAGGTGGTGAAATCTTGGGTGAAAAGGTTTATGCTAGCCTAGCTGAGATTCCTTTTCCTGTAGATATTGTTAATGTTTACCGTCGCAGTGAGTTTCTGCCAGATGTGGCGCGTGATTTTCTCAAAGCTGATGCCAAGATTTTTTGGGCACAGCTAGGACTTGAAAGTCTAGAAGCGGAAGAAATCTTGCGTGCTGGTGGATGTGATGATATCGTGATGAATCGTTGTATCAAGAGAGAACATACACGCTTGATTGAGGAAGCATAAGAAAAAGGTAGCTGGTGGGCTACCTTTTGTGTTATGTGACTATTAGTCCGTCTCGCTCCGTTAGGTGCGAGACAAAACAACCACCCGCTATGCGGGTGCGCGTCGAAGGTTATACCAAAAAAACTC
>NZ_NCVG01000010.1:0-14203 GCF_002096835.1 Streptococcus mitis
GTGCATTTTTCTATTTAACTCGGGAAGTAGCTCAGCTTGGTAGAGTACTTGGTTTGGGACCAAGGTGTCGCAGGTTCGAATCCTGTCTTCCCGATTCATTACAGAGATACGTAAGCGTATCTTTTTTGTTTTAACTAGATATTATATACATTAAGAGAGAATTAGTTTGCTTCTCTCTTTTTTAATTTCAGTAATTCATTTTGATCGCGTATACTTTTTTGTTTCCTGATTTGTTCAATGAATACTGTAGTTTAGGAACATAAATTAAAATTTAACAGATTGTATAATTCTCACAAACTTTTAAGAAAGTAAATGAAGAGTTTTTTTGTGCTACCTATAATATATCTGTTTTGTACGATAAAAATTTCCGATCTTTTGATTTTAAATGCGTATTAGTTTACGTTATAGTCTAAATTTGATATCACTTTGATGGAGGTACTATAGATTCTTTCATACTCTGTATCTTGTTGTGTAATGTTTCTTGATTCTTTTAAATAGAATCTTTTATGACATTTGTCATATTTCCTCATGACAGAAGCTTCTAGCGATTCTACCTTCAAAGAGTTATACTAGATGTATCAAATGGAGGAAGAAAAAATGAAACATAAAGTAATTGTCGCAATGAGTTTAGTAGCAGCAGGAGTCATGACTTATCTCATGTTCTCAGGATTGGATGAAGATTTCTATCATTTTCCTTGGGAGCTATTTGCAGGATTTGGAATGATGTCCTGGCTTATCCGAGAAGGTTTGAAATTAGTCTCAGATGTGAAAAAGGAGTTTGAAAAATGAAAAAAGCGTTTCTCTATCTTTTTATTGGACTATCACTAGTGGTATGGTTGGTAGAAATGTTTACAGGTTGGTTTGATCAAGCCTTCCTTCACCAATTCATCCGTGGTGCCTGGGGATTAGGATTTATGATTTTTATCGCCTTTCCTATGGGAAAGGAGTGGCTGAAAGGAGAATATGATGAACATGATTAAGGTAGAAAGCCTAAATAAAAACATCAAGGGCAAGGCTATTTTGAAGGATATTTCCTTTGAGGTAACAGAAGGTGAATGCGTCGCCTTGATTGGTCCCAATGGTGCTGGAAAGACCACACTCTTGGACTGTTTGCTTGGAGATAAACTGGTCACAAGCGGTCAAGTATCTATCCAAGGCTTGCCAGTGACGAGTTCTCAGTTAGGCTATACAAGATCCTACCTCCCTCAAGAGAATGTAATCGTTCAGAAACTAAAGGTAAAAGAGTTGATTGCTTTCTTTCAAAGCATTTACCCAAATCCCTTGAGCAACCGGGAAATCGACCAACTATTGCAGTTTGACAAGCAACAAAAAGAGCAATTGGCAGAAAAATTGTCAGGTGGACAAAAGCGTCTTTTCTCTTTTGTCTTGACCTTGATTGGGCGACCAAAGCTTGTCTTTTTAGATGAACCAACTGCTGCCATGGATACTTCAACCCGTCAACGCTTTTGGGAAATTGTTCAGGAGCTAAAAGCTAAGGGAGTTACCATTCTCTATTCGTCCCATTATATCGAAGAAGTAGAGCATACAGCGGACCGAATCTTGGTCTTGAATAAGGGAGAGTTGATTCGCGATACAACACCTCTAGCCATGCGCAGTGAGGAGATTGAAAAGCACTTTATCCTTCCTCTAGCATACAAGGAAGTCGTTGAGCAGTCAAACTTGGTTGAAAACTGGTCACAAAAACAAGATGCCCTGCAAGTAGTTACACGTGAAGCGGATGCTTTCTGGCAACTGTTAGTGCAAGCAGGATGTAGGATTCAAGAAATTGAAGTTAATAACCGTAGTTTGCTAGATACAATCTTTGAAGAAACACAAAAAGGAGATGACTAAGATGAAACGATGGATCGCACTAAACAAGATAGAATTTCTATTGACCAAACGACAATTAGTAACTTATCTATTGTCAGTAGGGATGCCGACGGCCTTCTATTTATTCTTTTCAGGCATGTACCAGGATACACCAGATGGGCCAGCTAATTTTATGCGTGACTACCTCATCTCTATGACGGCCTTTTCCATGATGTCGACAGCCATGTTTTCATTTCCAGCTGTCTTACATACCGATAAAATCAACAACTGGCAGAAAACATTGCGCCATACTCCAGTAAATATGGTAGAATATTATCTATCAAAGATAACAAGTATGATGGTTGATTATTTGGTTTCAATCTTGGTTGTTTTCTCAGTTGGGCACTTGGTTAGAGGTGTGGATATGCCTCTAGGAAGCTGGATTGGGGCTGCGCTCTTGCTGATAGTAGGAAGTGTAGCTTTTGTAGCGCTTGGCTTGACCTTGACACTCTTGCCTTCTAGTCAGCTGATGTCTGTCGTGGGAAATCTTCTCTATCTAGGCTTGGCTGTTTTAGGCGGACTCTGGATGCCCATCTCTTTATTTCCAGACTGGATGCAAGCAATCGGGAAGTGCCTACCAACTTATCAGTTGATGGAGTTGCTCAAGACCTTCTTAAACGAGGATGGCATCAATTTATCAGCAACAGTTTATCTACTTGTTTTTTCAACAGTTTTGTTTGGTTTGACCATTTACCTTCAAGGTCATAAGGAGAATGCTTAATGCTTGAAAGACTGAAAAGCATAGACTATATGTATTGGGCCAGTTTGATTTTTATGATTTTCCCCATCCTACCTGTAGTGACTGGGTGGCTTTCTGTCTGGCATTTATTGATTGATATTCTATTTGTAGTGGCATATTTGGGTGTTTTAATAACTAAGAGCCAGCGTCTATCTTGGCTATATTGGGGTCTCATGCTGACTTATGTAGTTGGGAATACTGCCTTTGTTGGTGTAAATTATATCTGGTTCTTCTTTTTCCTTACCAATCTCTTAATTTATCATTTCGGCGTACGTAGTTTTAATTCTTTACATGTCCGAACTTTTCTCCTTGCTCAAGTCCTTGTTGTGGGGCAACTTTTGATTTTTCAGGAAGTTGAAGTTGAGTTTCTAGTCTATCTGCTTGGAATTATCACTTTTATCGATTTAATGACTTTTGGCTTGGTTCGGATTCGTATTGTGGAGGATTTGAAAGAAGCTCAGGCTAAGCAAAATGCGCAGATAAATCTATTGCTTGCTGAAAATGAACGCAGTCGTATCGGTCAAGATTTGCATGATAGTCTGGGGCATACCTTTGCTATGATTAGTGTTAAAACTGATCTAGCCTTGCAGTTATTTCAAATACAGGCTTATCCACAGGTGGAAAAGGAATTAAGAGAAATACAGCAAATTAGCAAAGAATCAATGCGTGAAGTGCGAACCATTGTGGAAAATCTTAAGTCTAGAACTTTGACATCCGAACTAGAGACTGTGAAAAAGATGTTAGAAATTGCTGGAATTGAGGTGGAAATAGCTAATCAACTAGATACAGCTAGCTTAACCCAGGAATTGGAGTCAACGGCTTCTATGATTTTGCTTGAATTAGTGACCAATATCATCAAACATGCTAAAGCGTCTAAAGTCTACTTAAAATTAGAACGGACAGAGAAAGAACTCATTCTAACAGTGAGAGATGATGGCTGTGGCTTTACTTCTATAAAGGGGGATGACCTCCATACAGTTCGAGATCGTGTTCTTCCATTTTCGGGAGAAGTAAAGGTAATTAGTTGGAAAGAACCGACAGAAGTTCAGGTTCGACTACCTTATAAGGAGAGAATGTAGATGAAAGTATTAGTCGCAGAAGATCAAAGTATGTTACGAGATGCCATGTGCCAGTTGCTCACGCTTCAACCGGATGTAGAGTCTGTCTTTCAAGCCAAGAATGGGCAAGAAGCAATCCAACTATTTGAAAAGGAGTCTATAGATATCGCCATCCTTGACGTAGAAATGCCTGTTAAGACAGGCCTCGAAGTCTTGGAATGGACACGAGCAGAAAATCTAGAAACAAAGGTGGTTGTGGTAACGACCTTCAAGCGTCCTGGGTATTTTGAACGTGCAGTCAAGGCTGGAGTAGATGCTTATGTATTAAAGGAACGAAGCATTGCCGATCTCATGCAAACCTTGTACACCGTCCTCGAAGGACGTAAGGAGTATTCGCCTGAATTGATGGAAGTGGTGATGACGCATCCCAATCCATTAACAGAGCAAGAAACCGCAGTTTTAAAGGGAATTGCTCAGGGCTTCTCTAACCAAGAAATTGCAGATCAACTTTATTTATCAAACGGAACAGTCCGAAACTATGTCACCAATATTCTTTCGAAACTAGATGCAGGTAATCGAACAGAGGCAGCTAATATCGCGAAAGAATCTGGTTGGTTGTGATGATATAATATTTTTTTGAACATTATGTGTTAAAATTGATGGGATTGAATGGAACAATACTAACTTTAGGAGGGTGGGATTCCTCCTTTTTCTTTTTTTGGGGAGCACTACAAAAGAGCTAAAATTAACAATAAAAAGAAAAATATCTTGACAACCAAGGGAAAATTTTGTTACAATAATAGACGGTACTTTTTACTTTTGGTCTCTCAAGAGTGTACAGGGACGTGCTGACAAATGTTGCAAAAGTACACACAGATGATAGCTGTCACCAAGTGTATCATCACCAAAAATAAAAAAACACAGGAGAATGTAGATGCCTACAATTAACCAATTGGTTCGCAAACCGCGTAAATCAAAAGTAGAAAAATCTAAATCACCAGCTTTGAACGTTGGTTACAACAGTCATAAAAAAGTTCAAACAAACGTTTCTTCACCACAAAAACGTGGTGTTGCAACTCGTGTTGGAACAATGACACCTAAAAAACCTAACTCAGCCCTTCGTAAATTCGCTCGTGTACGTTTGAGCAACCTTATCGAAGTTACTGCCTACATCCCAGGTATCGGACACAACTTGCAAGAGCACAGCGTGGTTCTTCTTCGTGGTGGACGTGTAAAAGACCTTCCAGGGGTACGTTACCATATCGTCCGTGGTGCACTTGATACTGCAGGTGTTAACGATCGTAAACAAGGCCGTTCTAAATACGGTACTAAACGTCCAAAAGCATAAGGAAAGGGGATAAAGAGAAATGAGTCGTAAAAATAGAGCTCCAAAACGTGACGTATTGCCAGATCCGCTTTACAATTCACAATTAGTTACTCGTCTTATCAACCGCGTTATGCTTGATGGTAAACGTGGTACAGCTGCTTCAATCGTTTACGGTGCTTTTGAGCAAATCAAAGAAGCTACTGGAAACGATGCACTTGAAGTGTTTGAAACAGCTATGGAAAACATCATGCCTGTACTTGAAGTACGTGCACGTCGTGTTGGTGGTTCTAACTACCAAGTCCCAGTTGAAGTTCGTCCAGAACGTCGTACAACACTTGGACTTCGTTGGTTGGTAACAATCGCTCGTCTTCGTGGTGAACACACAATGCAAGACCGTCTTGCAAAAGAAATCTTGGATGCTGCTAACAACACTGGTGCAGCTGTTAAGAAACGTGAAGACACTCACCGTATGGCTGAAGCTAACCGTGCATTCGCACACTTCCGTTGGTAATATAGGATGCGAAAGCGTTAAGAAAGTCCCAGAGAAAATAGGGAATCAAAGCAGGTTGCGATTGCAACCAATGAGATTCATCTTTTTCTCCAGACTTTTAGCTTGAGCTCAACTCAACTAACTTGGGCTTTTAGCCCGAGTTCAATTCAACTTGTAAATCTACAAGTTGAAACCAACAATAGCATGAAAACATTGAGAACGGGTAGGTCCTGCCTATCCGTTTTTATTAAAATCGTGTTATAATAGAATAGAAATCAAAAATAAATAGGAGAAACAAACCTCATGGCACGCGAATTTTCACTTGAAAAAACTCGTAATATCGGTATCATGGCTCACGTCGATGCTGGTAAAACAACAACTACTGAGCGTATTCTTTACTACACTGGTAAAATCCACAAAATCGGTGAAACTCACGAAGGTGCGTCACAAATGGACTGGATGGAGCAAGAGCAAGAGCGTGGTATCACTATCACATCTGCTGCGACAACAGCTCAATGGAACAACCACCGCGTAAACATTATCGACACACCAGGACACGTGGACTTCACAATCGAAGTACAACGTTCTCTTCGTGTATTGGATGGTGCTGTTACCGTTCTTGACTCACAATCAGGTGTTGAGCCTCAAACTGAAACAGTTTGGCGTCAAGCAACTGAGTATGGAGTTCCACGTATCGTATTTGCCAACAAAATGGACAAAATCGGTGCTGACTTCCTTTACTCTGTAAGCACACTTCACGATCGTCTTCAAGCAAATGCACACCCAATCCAATTGCCAATCGGTTCTGAAGATGACTTCCGTGGTATCATCGACTTGATCAAGATGAAAGCTGAAATCTATACTAACGACCTTGGTACAGATATCCTTGAAGAAGACATCCCAGCTGAATACCTTGACCAAGCTCAAGAATACCGTGAAAAATTGATCGAAGCAGTTGCTGAAACTGACGAAGAATTGATGATGAAATACCTCGAAGGTGAAGAAATCACTAACGAAGAATTGAAAGCTGGTATCCGTAAAGCGACTATCAACGTTGAATTCTTCCCAGTATTGTGTGGCTCTGCCTTCAAGAACAAAGGTGTTCAATTGATGCTTGATGCGGTTATTGACTACCTTCCAAGCCCACTTGACATCCCAGCGATCAAAGGTATCAACCCAGATACAGATGAAGAAGAAACTCGTCCAGCATCTGATGAAGAGCCATTTGCAGCTCTTGCCTTCAAGATCATGACAGACCCATTCGTAGGTCGTTTGACATTCTTCCGTGTTTACTCAGGTGTTCTTCAATCAGGTTCATACGTATTGAACACTTCTAAAGGTAAACGTGAGCGTATCGGACGTATCCTTCAAATGCACGCCAACAGCCGTCAAGAAATTGACACTGTTTACTCAGGTGATATCGCTGCTGCCGTTGGTTTGAAAGATACTACAACTGGTGACTCATTGACAGATGAAAAAGCTAAAATCATTCTTGAGTCAATCAACGTTCCAGAACCAGTTATCCAATTGATGGTTGAGCCAAAATCTAAAGCTGACCAAGACAAGATGGGTATCGCCCTTCAAAAATTGGCTGAAGAAGATCCAACATTCCGCGTTGAAACAAACGTTGAAACTGGTGAAACAGTTATCTCTGGTATGGGTGAGCTTCACCTTGACGTCCTTGTTGACCGTATGCGTCGTGAGTTCAAAGTTGAAGCAAACGTAGGTGCTCCTCAAGTATCTTACCGTGAAACATTCCGCGCTTCTACTCAAGCACGTGGATTCTTCAAACGTCAGTCTGGTGGTAAAGGTCAATTCGGTGATGTATGGATTGAATTTACTCCAAACGAAGAAGGTAAAGGATTCGAATTCGAAAACGCAATCGTCGGTGGTGTGGTTCCTCGTGAATTTATCCCAGCGGTTGAAAAAGGTTTGGTAGAATCTATGGCTAACGGTGTACTTGCAGGTTACCCAATGGTTGACGTTAAAGCTAAGCTTTACGATGGTTCATACCACGATGTCGACTCATCTGAAACTGCCTTCAAGATTGCGGCTTCACTTGCTCTTAAAGAAGCTGCTAAATCAGCACAACCAGCTATCCTTGAGCCAATGATGCTTGTAACAATCACTGTTCCAGAAGAAAACCTTGGTGATGTTATGGGTCACGTAACTGCTCGTCGTGGACGTGTAGATGGTATGGAAGCACACGGTAACAGCCAAATCGTTCGTGCTTACGTTCCACTTGCTGAAATGTTCGGTTACGCAACAGTTCTTCGTTCTGCATCTCAAGGACGTGGTACATTCATGATGGTATTTGACCACTACGAAGATGTACCTAAGTCAGTACAAGAAGAAATCATTAAGAAAAACAAAGGTGAAGACTAATCAGTCCTCACTCTAGAAGGAAGTCACTTAGTGGCTTCCTTTTGTCTTTAGAAAACACCTCTAAGTATGGTAAAATAGTAGGAGAATAATGTGAGGAAAATGAATGTCAAATAGTTTTGAAATTTTGATGAATCAATTGGGGATGCCTGCTGAAATGAGACAGGCTCCTGCTTTAGCACAGGCCGATATTGAGCGAGTTGTGGTTCATAAAATTAGTAAGATATGGGAGTTTCATTTCGTATTTTCTAATATTTTACCGATAGAAATCTTTTTAGAATTAAAGAAAGGTTTGAGGGAAGAATTTTCTAAGACAGGCAATAAAGCTATTTTCGAAATCAAGGCTCTGTCTCAAGAATTTTCAAATCAACTCTTGCAGTCCTACTATAGGGAGGCTTTCTCTGAGGGACCATGTGCTAGTCAAGGTTTTAAGTCCCTTTATCAAAATTTGCAAGTTCGTGCTGAGGGCAATCAACTCTTGATTGAAGGCTCCGAGGCGATTGATAAGGAACACTTTAAGAAAAATCACCTTCCTAATTTAGCTAAACAACTTGAAAAATTTGGCTTTCCAACTTTTAATTGTCAAGTAGAGAAAAATGATGTGCTGACCCAAGAACAGGAAGAGGCCTTTCATGCTGAAAATGAGCAGATTGTTCAAGCGGCCAATGAGGAAGCGCTCCGTGCTATGGAACAACTGGAACAGATGGCACCTCCTCCAGCGGAAGAGAAGCCAGCCTTTGATTTTCAAGTCAAAAAAGCTGTAGCTAAACCAAAGCTGGATAAGGCAGAGATTACTCCTATGATCGAAGTGACGACGGAGGAAAATCGTTTGGTCTTTGAAGGGGTTGTTTTTGATGTGGAGCAAAAAGTGACCAGAACAGGGCGTGTTTTGATCAACTTTAAAATGACAGACTACACTTCCAGTTTTTCTATGCAAAAGTGGGTTAAGAACGAGGAAGAGGCTCAGAAATTTGATATAATTAAGAAAAATTCTTGGCTCCGAGTCCGTGGGAATGTGGAGATGAATAACTTCACACGCGATTTGACGATGAACGTGCAAGACGTGCAGGAAGTTGTTCACTATGAGCGGAAGGATTTGATGCCAGAAGGTGAGCGTCGGGTTGAGTTTCATGCTCATACTAATATGTCGACTATGGATGCTCTACCAGAGGTTGAAGAAATCGTTGCGACAGCTGCTAAGTGGGGACACAAGGCGGTTGCCATCACCGACCATGGAAATGTCCAGTCCTTCCCACACGGCTATAAGGCGGCCAAAAAAGCGGGAATCCAGCTGATCTATGGAATGGAAGCCAATATCGTGGAGGACCGTGTCCCTATCGTCTACAACGAAGTGGAGATGGACTTGTCGGAAGCGACCTACGTGGTCTTTGACGTGGAAACGACGGGGCTTTCAGCTATCTATAATGATTTGATTCAGGTTGCGGCCTCTAAGATGTACAAGGGGAATGTTATTGCTGAATTTGATGAATTTATCAATCCTGGACATCCCTTGTCAGCTTTTACTACTGAGTTGACTGGAATTACAGATGACCATGTCAAAAATGCCAAACCACTGGAACAAGTTTTGCAAGAATTCCAAGAATTCTGCAAGGATACGGTCTTAGTTGCCCACAATGCTACCTTTGACGTTGGATTTATGAATGCCAACTATGAGCGTCATGGTCTGCCAAAGATTAGTCAGCCAGTTATTGATACGCTGGAGTTTGCTAGAAATCTCTATCCTGAGTATAAACGTCATGGTTTGGGGCCTTTGACCAAGCGTTTTGGTGTGGCTTTGGAACATCACCACATGGCCAATTACGATGCGGAAGCTACTGGTCGTCTGCTCTTTATTTTTATCAAAGAAGTAGCAGAAAAACATGGTGTGACCGATCTAGCTAGACTTAATATTGATTTGATTAGTCCAGATTCTTATAAAAAAGCTCGGATCAAGCATGCGACCATTTATGTCAAGAATCAAGTAGGGCTAAAAAATATCTTTAAGCTGGTTTCCTTGTCTAATACCAAGTACTTTGAAGGAGTGCCGCGGATTCCGAGAACGGTTCTAGATGCCCATAGGGAGGGGTTGATTTTAGGATCAGCTTGCTCTGAAGGTGAAGTTTTTGACGCGGTTGTTTCCCAAGGTGTAGATGCGGCGGTTGAGGTGGCCAAGTATTATGACTTTATTGAGATCATGCCACCAGCTATCTATGCGCCATTGATCGCCAAGGAGCAGGTCAAGGATATGGAAGAACTACAGACCATTATCAAAAGTTTGATAGAGGTCGGCGACCGTCTTGGCAAGCCCGTTTTGGCTACGGGAAATGTCCACTATATCGAACCAGAAGAAGAGATTTACCGTGAAATTATCGTCCGTAGTTTGGGACAGGGGGCGATGATTAACCGAACTATTGGTCATGGCGAACATGCCCAACCCGCTCCTCTTCCAAAAGCTCATTTTAGAACGACTAATGAAATGTTGGATGAATTTGCCTTCTTGGGAGAGGAATTAGCTCGCAAATTGGTTATTGAAAATACCAATGCCTTGGCAGAAATCTTTGAACCCGTTGAGGTTGTTAAGGGTGACTTGTATACGCCTTTCATTGACAAGGCTGAAGAAACGGTCGCTGAATTGACCTATAAGAAGGCCTTTGAGATTTATGGTAATCCGCTGCCAGATATCGTTGATTTGCGGATTGAAAAAGAACTAACCTCTATTCTGGGGAATGGATTTGCTGTGATTTATCTGGCCTCGCAGATGCTGGTTCAACGTTCCAATGAACGGGGCTACTTGGTTGGTTCTCGTGGGTCTGTCGGATCTAGTTTTGTTGCGACTATGATTGGGATTACGGAGGTCAATCCTCTCTCTCCTCACTATGTCTGTGGTCAGTGTCAGTACAGTGAGTTTATCACCGATGGTTCTTATGGTTCAGGATTTGATATGCCTAATAAGGACTGTCCAAAATGTGGTCATAAACTCAGCAAAAACGGACAGGATATTCCGTTTGAGACCTTCCTTGGTTTTGATGGGGATAAGGTTCCTGATATTGACTTGAACTTCTCGGGAGAAGATCAGCCTAGCGCTCACTTGGATGTGCGTGATATCTTTGGTGAGGAATATGCCTTCCGTGCGGGAACGGTTGGTACGGTGGCTGCCAAGACCGCTTATGGATTTGTCAAGGGCTATGAGCGAGATTATGGCAAGTTTTATCGTGATGCAGAGGTGGAACGTCTTGCCCAAGGTGCTGCTGGTGTCAAGCGGACAACAGGACAACACCCGGGAGGAATCGTTGTTATTCCTAACTACATGGATGTTTACGACTTTACGCCTGTCCAGTATCCAGCAGATGACGTGACGGCTGAATGGCAGACCACTCACTTTAACTTCCACGATATCGATGAGAACGTCCTCAAACTCGATGTGCTGGGACATGATGATCCGACCATGATTCGAAAACTTCAGGACTTGTCTGGGATTGATCCTAATGAAATCCCTATGGATGACGAAGGCGTTATGGCTCTCTTTTCTGGGACTGATGTGCTAGGTGTGACTCCTGAACAAATCGGAACTCCGACAGGCATGCTGGGGATTCCAGAGTTTGGAACCAACTTTGTCCGAGGCATGGTCGATGAAACCCATCCGACGACTTTTGCAGAATTGCTTCAGTTGTCTGGACTGTCCCACGGTACCGATGTTTGGCTGGGCAATGCCCAAGATTTGATTAAGCAAGGAATAGCGGACCTATCGACTGTTATCGGTTGTCGGGATGACATCATGGTTTACCTCATGCATGCTGGTCTGGTACCTAAGATGGCCTTTACCATCATGGAACGGGTACGTAAGGGCTTGTGGCTCAAGATTTCTGAAGAAGAGAGAAATGGCTACATCGAAGCCATGAAGGCTAATAAGGTGCCAGAGTGGTATATCGAATCCTGTGGGAAAATTAAGTACATGTTCCCTAAAGCCCATGCGGCAGCCTACGTTATGATGGCCTTGCGTGTAGCTTACTTCAAGGTTCATCATCCCATTTATTACTACTGTGCTTATTTCTCAATCCGTGCTAAGGCTTTTGATATCAAGACCATGGGGGCGGGCTTGGAGGCTATCAAGCGCAGAATGGAAGAAATCTCTGAAAAACGGAAGAACAATGAGGCTTCTAATGTGGAAATTGATCTCTATACAACTCTTGAGATTGTCAATGAAATGTGGGAACGTGGTTTCAAGTTTGGGAAGTTAGACCTCTACCGTAGTGATGCGACTGAATTCATCATTGACGGAGATACACTGATTCCACCATTTGTCGCTATGGATGGTCTGGGAGAGAACGTCGCTAAGCAGTTGGTGCGAGCGCGTGAAGAGGGAGAATTCCTCTCTAAAACAGAACTCCGCAAACGTGGTGGACTCTCATCAACCTTGGTTGAAAAGATGGATGAAATGGGGATTCTTGGAAATATGCCAGAGGATAACCAGTTGAGTTTGTTTGATGAGTTGTTTTAAGGTCTTGGAGGAAAAAAGATGAAACTAAGAATTTTTGCGGAAGACAAGCCGGCTGAGAAGGTGTTTGAGTATCAATTGGAACTTGCTGACCAGACAATTCTTCTATCAACAGCACTTTTGTCGAGTGCCATTGCTTTAGCAGGATTATTTTCTGCTTTGAAAGAAAAATAGAAAAGAGAAAACAACATGGTTTTACCAAATTTTAAAGAAAATCTAGAAAAATATGCGAAATTATTGGTTGCGAACGGAATCAACGTGCAACCTGGTCACACTTTGGCTCTCTCTATCGATGTGGAGCAACGTGAGTTGGCTCACTTAATCGTCAAAGAAGCTTATGCCTTGGGTGCGCATGAGGTTATTGTTCAGTGGACAGATGATGTGATTAACCGTGAGAAATTCCTCCATGCGCCGATGGAGCGTCTGGACAATGTGCCAGAATACAAGATTGCTGAGATGAACTATCTTTTGGAGAACAAGGCTAGCCGTCTTGGAGTTCGTTCTTCTGACCTAGGTGCCTTGAACGGAGTGGACGCTGACAAGCTCTCAGCTTCTGCCAAAGCTATGGGACTTGCCATGAAGCCAATGCGTATCGCAACTCAATCTAACAAGGTTAGCTGGACTGTAGCAGCCGCTGCTGGACTTGAGTGGGCTAAGAAAGTCTTTCCAAATGCTGCGAGCGACGAAGAAGCAGTCGATCTCCTTTGGGACCAAATCTTCAAAACTTGCCGTGTCTACGAAGCAGATCCTGTTAAGGCTTGGGAAGAGCATGCAGCTATCCTCAAGAGCAAGGCTGATATGCTTAATAAAGAGCAATTTTCAGCCCTTCACTACACAGCACCAGGGACAGATTTGACACTTGGTTTGCCGAAGAACCACGTTTGGGAATCAGCTGGTGCAATCAATGCACAGGGCGAAGGATTCTTGCCAAATATGCCGACTGAGGAAGTCTTCACAGCACCTGATTTTCGTCGCGCAGATGGTTATGTCACTTCTACAAAACCGCTTAGCTATAACGGAAATATCATTGAAGGTATTAAGGTAACCTTTAAGGATGGGCAAATTGTGGATATCACTGCAGAAAAAAGCGATCAAGTCATGAAAGACCTTGTCTTTGAAAATGCGGGTGCGCGTGCCTTGGGTGAATGTGCCTTGGTACCAGATCCAAGCCCAATTTCTCAGTCAGGCATTACCTTCTTTAATACCCTTTTCGATGAGAATGCGTCAAATCACTTGGCTATCGGTGCAGCCTATGCGACTAGCGTAGTTGGTGGAGCGGAGATGAGCGAAGAGGAGCTTGAAGCTGCGGGGCTTAACCGTTCAGATGTTCACGTGGACTTTATGATTGGTTCTAACCAAATGGATATCGATGGTATCCGTGAGGATGGGACACGTGTACCACTCTTCCGTAACGGAGATTGGGCAAATTAAGGAGATAATATGTTAGGAAGTATGTTCGTTGGTCTCCTAGTGGGATTTTTAGCAGGTACTCTGACCAATCGTGGAGAACACATGGGATGTTTTGGAAAAATGTTTCTCGGATGGATTGGTGCCTTTATAGGCCATTTGCTTTTTGGGACTTGGGGACCGATAATAGCAGGAACTGCCATTATTCCGGCAGTACTAGGTTCCATGATTGTTTTAGCTATTTTTTGGAGACGAGGAAGTTAATTTCCTAAATCTGATACTCAATGAAAATCAAAGAGCAAACTAGGAAACTAGCCGCAGGTTGCTCAAATCACTGCTTTGAGGTTGTAGATAGAACTGACGAAGTCAGCTCAAAACACTGTTTTGAGGTTGCAGATAGAACTGACGAAGTCAGTAACATATATACGGCAAGGCG